>JASHZK010000331.1 GCA_030042575.1 Acidimicrobiales bacterium | reverse complement strand
GCCGCAGCCCGAGGCGGTGGTGGCGCTGGCCCACCGGATCGTCGCCGGCGCTCACAGCGCGCTGGCCAAGGCGCAGGCGCTGGCCCGGTTCTTCGACGACGGCAAGTTCCGCTATTCGCTCACCGCCCCCGTCGGAGGGGTCGACGCCCTCGAGCAGTTCCTGTTCCACACTCGAGCCGGTGTCTGCCAGCAGTTCGCCGGGGCCTACGGCGTCCTGGCTCGCATCGACGGCCTTCCCACCAGGATCGCCGTCGGGTTCGACGCCGGCACGGCCATGGGCGGCGGTGTGTACCGGGTGACGGCGGCCGACGCCCACGTGTGGCCCGAGGTGTACCTGGGTCCGGACTCGGGCTGGGTCTCGATCGAACCGACGCCGTTGACCTCGGCCTCCACGGTGGCCGCCGGCGTCCTCTACGGGAGCTCGTCGGTGCCCTTCTCCGGACCGCCTTCGGCGGGTGTCTTCCTGAACCCCCGGGCCGCCCGGCGCTCGGGGGTCGGCTCGGCGCCGACGACGCCGACCAGGTCCCCGTTGACACCTGCGGCCAGATCGACGGCCAGGTCGCCGTCGCCCCCGGGTGGTGACGGGGCGCCGTGGTGGATCTCGATCGGCGCTGTGATGGCCCTCGCCCTCGCCCTCGTCCTGGGCCGGCGCCGGCTCCGGGGTGCCTTCGCCGTGCTTCGATCCCGAACAGCCTCACCGTCGGCCGCCGTCTCCCTGCAGTGGCAGCAGGCCGAGCAGGCTCTGGGACGCCGCGGGCTGGGGCGCCATCCGGACGAGACCATGGCAGAGCACGCCGGGCGGGTCGGCGCCGCCCTGCCCACAGAGCGCCGAGGCGGAGCACAGGGCGCAGCGGGGGCCGGCGCGGCTCAGGCCTTCGGGGAGTTGGCCGCTCTGGCCTCCCGAGTCGCCTACTGCGGCCTCGCCGCTTCCCCCGCCGACGCCGACACGGCCCGCCATCTCGGGGCCCGGGTCCGCTCCGGGGTGGCGAGACGCGGCAAGAGCCGGTCGTCAGGCACCGTCCGACCTTGACGTCGTCTCGGCGAGCGGTGATCAGGAGGCGGCGCCGATTCCGGCGAGCCACGACCGTTGGCTCTGCTCCGGGGGCGTCGCCGGCGAGGCGCGCCTGGGTGGCCCGTGGGCTGGTCGTGGCCGTGGTCGTCGCCCTGTTAGCCGCCTACGTCCTGGTCCAACTGGGCAGAGCCGTCCCTCGTCCGCAGCTGATCGGGTTCCTTCCCTCGCACATGAAGCTGGCCGGCGAGGTGGGCCGGCTCCCGTGGCCCGCCCAGGGTGAAGCTGTGGTCGAGGTCCAGGGGGTGGGAACCCTGGGTTCGGCGGGAGGCGACCGCCCCCTGCCGCTGGCGAGCGTCACGAAGATGATGACGGCGTTGATCGTGCTCCGTGACCACCCGATCGCACCCGGCACCGAAGGACCGACGATCACGGTCTCGGCCCAGGACGTGGCCACCTATCAGCTCGACCTGGCCACCGACCAGTCCGTGGCTCAGGTAGCCGTCGGTGAACGGCTGACCGAGTTCCAGGCCCTACAAGGACTCCTCCTTCCCTCCGCCAACAATTTCGCCGACATGCTGGCCGTGTGGGACGCCGGCAGTGTGAGCGCGTTCGTCGCTCAGATGAACGACGAGGCGAAAGCGCTGGGTCTGACCGAGACCCACTATGTCGAGCCCAGCGGGTTCGATCCGGCGAACGTGGGGACGCCCTCCGATCAGGTTCGCCTTGCCGAGGCAGCCCTCGAGAACCCGACCTTTGCCGCCGTCGTCTCGGAGCCTCGTGCCACCCTGCCGGTGGCGGGGACGGTCGAGAACGTCGACGACGACCTTGGCCAAGACGGGATCATCGGGGTGAAGACGGGGTCGGAGTCGGCTGCCGGCGGCTGTTTCGTGTTCGCCGCCCGCCAGGAGGTCGATGGATCCCCCGCCACGTTGGTGGGCGCCATCCTGGGGGAGCAGGGTCCCACGCCTCTCACCAGTGCCCTGGACGACGCCGAGCGACTCACGGCGTCGGCGTTCTCCTCCTTGCGAGTGGTGACCCTGTTTTCTCGGGGGCGAGTGGTGGCGCACGTCGAGGTTCCCTGGGCCCGGCCGGTGCCGATCGTCACGGCCCGGGCACTGACGGTGCTCGTCCTCCCCGGGACCGAGGTGGCTTATCGGCCCCGCTATCGCTCTGTCCACCTCGACACTCGGCGACGATCTGACATGGGCACCCTGTCGGTGTCCGTCGGTCAACGACGATTCAGTGTTCCGTTGGTGGCCGCCGGCTCCGTGCCGGGCCCGACGCTGTCGTGGCGCCTCACCGATGTGTGACTGCGGGTGGAGGGACCCGAATAGCTAGGGCAACCAGGACACTTTCCCCTTGAGCGCCACGTATCCGATGAAGGCGCCGGCGTCGATGAGGCTGTGGGCGAGGACGAGTCGTCCAAGACGTCGCTGGCGCTGGTACAGACGCCCGAAGATGAGGCCCATGATCAGGTTGCCGACGAAGCCCCCGAGGCCCTGGTAGAGGTGGTACGTGCCGCGCAAGATGGCGCTGGCGGCGAGGGACCGGTTGTCCCGCCAGCCGATCTGCTGCAGACGGTGCAGCAGGTAGCCGCAGATGACCACCTCTTCGAGCAGGCCGTTCTGGACCGCGGCCATGGCCAGGACGGGGATCCTCCACCAGGTCGGCGGGAGGTTGGTGGGGACCACGTCGAGGCTCAACCCGGCGTAGAAGAACCCGACGTACAGGGCAAGCCCGGCGCCGCCGATGACCGCGGCCAGGGCGCTGCCCCAGGCGAGTTCGCGCCCGGGACCTCGGGCATCGAAGCCGATGGAGCGCGCCGTCTCCCCGCTTCGGTGCAAGAGGTACACCACGAGGAGCACGGGAACCAGTGCCACGGCGATACCCAGCAGCTGATAGAAGAGGTTGAGAGTCGAGTTGCTGGTCACCGAGGCGTTGATGACGGCGGTCTGCTGGTGCAGCGCCCGCCCGGAAGTCACGTCTTGAGCCAGGTCGAGCACGGCGTACAGGGCGGAGGCGCCCAAGGAAAGAGCGAGGACGATCCAGATCTCGACGCCGAGCAGTCGCCGGTCGGGAATCACCCCGCTGTGCACGGACACCGTGTCCACGAATCCGACGATAGGGGTCCGCTCTCCATTTCGGGGGCCGGCGCCAGCGGCGCGGCCCCGGCGGGCGCCCTCGGGCACGCCGGGGTCACGGCTTCGGGCTAGGTGCCTGTCGGTTGGGCCCCTTGGGCGTGGCTGACCCAGGTGGCGTACATCTGCGCGTAGCGGCCGCCGCGTCCGACGAGCTCGTCATGAGAACCGATGTCGAGGATCCGCCCCTCGTCGACCACCACGATGCGGTCGGCTTTCATGGCCGTCGACAGCCGGTGGGCAATGAGCACGGCCGTACGCGCCTCGAGCAGCACGTCGAGGGCGGCCTCGACCCGTGTCTCTGACTGCAGGTCCAGGTTGGAGGTGGCTTCGTCGAGCACGAGCACACGGGGATGGGCCAAGAAGGCGCGCCCGAGCGCCACGAGTTGGCGCTCGCCTGACGACAGCGACTGGCCCCGCTCGTGGACGACGGTGTCGAGCCCTTCGGGGAGCCGGTTCACGAGGTCCTCCAGTCCCACGGCCCGCACGGCTTCGGAGACTTCCTCGTCGCCGGCCTCAGGGTGGGCGAAGGCGAGATTGTCGCGGATGGTGCCGGCGAACAGAAAGGGCTCCTG
>JASHZK010000330.1 GCA_030042575.1 Acidimicrobiales bacterium | reverse complement strand
CTCGGTGCACGAACACGGCGCCCAGCCGGCGGAGGAACGGTCCGGCCAGCTTTTGTCGAGCGAAGTCGTCGCTCGAGACGAAGCCGGCAGGCTCCTCCAGGGCCAGGAGGAGGACCAAGCCGTCGAGGAAGCTGGGGTGGTTGGCCACCACGATGGGGGCGGCGGCGCCGTCGGGGAAGGTGCCTTCCATCGTGATCGGGATGCCGGCGGCCTCCTGGAGCACTCGGCCCGCCCCTCGGACCAGACGCCACCGTCTCGACGGCGACAGAGGCAGGAGCAGGGCCAACCACAGGGGGGCGCCGATGACGACGAGCACCGTCCACACCCAGGCCGCGTAGCACCGGCGCGCCACCGCCCGGGCCAGGATCCCGGCCGCCGGAACCAAGCCCGACCAGGCGAAGCGGACCAGCTGCAGCGCCGGAGGGGCGGGGGGCCGTCCCAGTGTCCCGCCCAGGTACGCGGCCCGAGCCTCCCCCCGGCGGACCTTTCCGCTGGCGGTACGGGGGATGGCACACGGCGGCACGAGGACGATCTCGTCGGGGGCGACGCCCAGCACCTGCACCGACCGCTCGGCCATCGTTGTTCGCAGGCGCTCCTGACCGAGCGGGTCCGATGCCGGGGTTTCCGCCACCACCACCAGCTGTTCGGTACCTCTCGCTCGGTCGTTCACCCCGAAGGCGGCGACGGCGTCGGTCCCCAGTCCGGGGAGCTGGCCCAGAACCTGCTCGAGCTCCTCGGGGTGGAGGTTGCGCCCGGCCCGGACGATCATGTCCTTGCGTCGGCCGGTGAGGAAGAGCTCGCCGTCGGCCAGGTAACCGGTATCGCCGGTATCGAGCCAACCGTGGTCCCACAGCTGGCGGCTGGCGCCCTCGTTGGACAGGTACCCGGTGGTGACGGACGGTCCCCGGCACTCCACCTTTCCCACGTGGCGCTCCGGAAGGCTGTTCCCGGTCTCGTCGGCGATGCGCAGGCGGTACCCGGGAAGCGCCCTACCGCAGCTCACCAGGGCCACCGTGGCCGTGCCCGCTCCGGCGCCGGTGACCGCCTCACCGCTGTCCTCCAGTTCGGCCAGCCGTACCCGTTCGATGCGCGGGCGGCGTCCCACGGGGGAGAACGTGGCTCCCACTCCGACTTCGGCGAGCCCGTAGGCGGGGCACATCGCCTCGGGGCGGAATCCCCGGGGGCCGAAGCGCCGGGCGAAGCGCTCCACGGTGGCGGCCTGCACCGGCTCCGAGCCGGTGAAGGCCAGCCGCCACGACGACAAGTCGAGCGATTCCAACTCGGCGTCGCTGATCCGGTCGATGCAGGTTTGGTACCCGAAATTGGGGCCGGCGGAAAGCGTCCCCGAGTATCGGGTCATCGCCTCCAGCCAGCGGGCCGGCCGGGACAAGAACGTCAGGGGGGACATGACCACGAGGAGCATCCCGAAATACAGGCTTGCCGCCTGCCAGGCTCCGATGAGACCCATGTCGTGGTACAGCGGCAGCCACGAGACGAAGACGTCGGAGCTGTCCACTCGGGCGGCTTCTCCCATGGCCCGGATGTTGGCCAGCAGCTGGGCATGGGTGAGGACGACTCCTTTGGGGTCTCCCGTGCTGCCCGATGTGTACTGGACGAGGGCCACGTCGTCGGGCGAGGCCCGCAGCCGTGTCGCCTGTCGGCCAGTTGCCGAACCGCGGTCCGGCGCCATGGAGGAGGCCGGCGTGAGCACGGCCCGGAGACTGGGTACCCGCGCCCGCAGCAGCCTGGCGGCCAGAAGCGCCTCGGGCACGGTGACGAGCAAAGTGGCTCCGGCGCTGTGCAGGAGCCTCGCCTGGCGTCGCAGGTGCTCCTCGAGCACCGACATCCGGGCGGGAGGGTAGACGGGCACGGGGGCCCCGCCGGCCAGCAGGACGGCCATGTAGAGCACGAAATAGTCGGTCCCCGTCGGGAGCATGATGGCCACCCGGTCACCGGGCTCCACTCCCTGCTCGGCCATCACCGTGGCGGAGGTGGTGGCCGCCGCGTACAGAGACCCATAGGTCAGGTCCGCGTAGGGGTGACCGTCGCCGGGAGACAGCACCCGGACCGAGACGAGGTCGGGATGACGCTCGACGTGCCACGTCAGGGCGTCGACCAGCGTCGTCGCCGACTGTGCCCATGGAGTGCCGGGAGTCCGCCCGAGGGTTCCCGTGGTGGGCGCGACGGGGACGGCGGGGGGAGGGGCAGGCGTGGCCGTGGTGCCCGCCGCCGCCTCGGACACGGCTCGGAGCCAGTCGCCCGGGGTCCGAAGGGCGCCCAGGGACTCGACGGGGATACGCACGGCGAAAGCGTCCTCCAGCCGGTCCTGGAGCTCGACGACCGCCAGGCTGTCCAGGGCGAACGTGTCGGCCAGGTCGGTGTCCCAGCTCAGCGCGGCGACATGTCCGCGCTGCATGTCGGCCAGAAGCGAACGGATCTCCTTCATCACCCGCTGCGCATCTCGACCGTGTTGCCGAGCTGCGTCGATAGCCGTCACAAGCCCATGGTGCGCCCGACACGGCGGGAAGCGCCAGGGTCAATGGTCAGAAAGGACCGAAAGGAAAGGCAAATGCAGTAGCCGATCGAGGGGCGGCCGTGAATTGCGCCGAAGTTACCTGCCGTTCGGCACTGATCGCGCCGCGGGCGTCCCTCGCACACTGGATGTAGACGACTCGAGGAGGGGTCCCCATGGCACTTGCACCACATCCCGAGAGCGCAGTGCAGAACCGGAAAGGCCAGGCCCTGACCCCGGTGACCGGCACCAAGGATTCCGACAGGAAAACGGTGAGACCCAAGCGGGTGCTGGGGATGTTCACCCTGGCCATGATCGACTTCGCCGCTGTGGTCAGTCTCCGAAACCTGCCCACCGTGGCCGAATACGGCTGGGGATCGATCTTCATCTGGGGTCTGGGCGTAATCGGGTTCATGATCCCCATCTCGTTCGCCGCTGCCGAACTGGCCAGCGGCTGGGCCGAGACCGGAGGGTTGTTCGTCTGGGTGCGCGAGGCTTTCGGCTCCAAGTCGGGAGCGGTCGCCATCTGGGCCGACTGGGCCGAGAACCTGGTGTGGTTCCCGACCGTCCTGTCGTTCATCGCCGCCGCTCTCGCCTACCTGCTGGTGCCGGCCTGGGCCAACAACCGGGCCTGGCTCTTCGTCGTCATGATGGTGGTCTTCTGGGGAACCACCGTCGCCAACTTCTACGGCGTGAAGGCCAGCGCCCGGATCAGCAGCTGGGGGACCATCGCCGGATCGATCTTCCCGGGACTGCTGATCATCGGCTTGGGCGTCGGCTGGCTGGCCTCGGGCCACTCCCTGGCTGCGCCTTTCCACGCCAAGGCCCTGGTGCCGAGCATGTCGCTCACCAACCTGGTCTTCTACTCCGGGGTGCTCCTGGCCTTCGCCGGCATGGAGATGGCCGGGTTCCACGCCCGGGAGGCCAAGAACGCCAAGCGGGACTTCCCCCGGGCCACCCTGCTGGCGGCTGTGGCTCTCGTCGCCGTGTACGTGCTGGGGACGCTGGCCATCGTCTTCGTGATCCCGCAGAACAAGATCGAGCTCAATTCGGGCTTGCTCCAGGCCTTCCAGGTGTTCTTCAACAAGTTCGGGGTGGGCTGGATGCTCCGCCCGGTGTCACTGCTCATCTTCGCCGGCGGCATCGCCCTGCTCTCCACCTGGATGTACGGGCCGGCCCGAGGCTTCATGCGAGCCTCCTTTGAGGGGAATTTCCCCAGGGCGTTCCAAGGCCACAACGACCGCATGGCGCCCCTCGCCGTGTTGTGGATCCAGGCCGGCATCGGGACGTTGTTCGCCCTGCTGTTCCTGTTCGAGCCGACGATCAGCACCTCGTACTGGATCCTGTCGGCGCTCACCACGCAGCTCTTGGTGATCATGTACGTCCTCATCTTCGCTGCGGTCATCCGCCTTCGCTACACCCAGCCGGACCGTCCCCGGCCCTTCAAGATCCCCGGTGGCAAGCCGGGTGTCTGGGCCATGGGGCTGTTGGGCATCGCCGGGTCGGTCTTCGCCTTCATCGTGGGGTTCGTCCCGCCGTCGCAGATCTCGACCGGCAACCACACGCTGTACATCTGCCTGATGGTGTTCTTCACCGGCGTGCTGGCCCTGCCGCCCGTCTTCATCGCCCGGTTCCGCAAGGACTCCTGGACGGCGGACAAGGAGACCCTGGCCCTGGTGGCCGAGGACGAGGACGAGGACTGAGGCCATGGAACACTACGACGACCATCCCGTGTTGCTGGCTCACTGCGAGCTCGGCACCGGATCGGTGGTGGACCGGGCCCTGGGCTCGCTCCAAGGCGAGCTGCACCACCTGGGGCTGGACGTCATCACCGCCCGCAGCCCGGCCGAGGTCGATTTCGTCGTGTCCTCCCACAGCGGGGTGGGAGCGGCGTTGCTCGACTGGGGATTCTCCGACACCGGGGACCTGGTGGGACTGATCGACCGCGTGCACGAGCTGCACGACGACCTTCCCGTCGTGTTGTTGGCCGAGCGGGCCGAAGTGGAGCAGATCCCGCTGGCGGTGGCCGAGCGGTGCCAGGGCTTCTTCTGGCTGCAGGAGGACACGGCCGGCTTCGTCGCCGGCCGTGTCGAGCGCCTGGTCGCCGAGTACGTGGACCGTCTGCTCTCGCCGTTCTTCGGGGCCCTCAAGCGCTACGTGGACGACTACAACTGGAATTGGTCGTGCCCGGGCCACAACGGGGGGATGCTCTACCGGAAGACGCCGCTGGGCCGGGTCTTCTTCGACTTCGTGGGTGAAAGGTTCCTGCGCGGCGACCTGTGCAACGCCTCGGTGGAGCTGGGCTCGATCCTTCAACACGAGGGGCCGGTTCTGGAGGCCGAGAAGCGTGCTGCCCAGGTGTTCGGGGCCGAGCGAACCTACTTCGTCCTCAACGGGACCTCGACCTCGAACAAGATCGTGACCCTGGGCCTGCTCACGCCGGGCGACCTGGTCCTCTTCGACCGCAATTGCCACAAGTCCATGCACCACGGCGCCCTCATGCTGGCCGGGGCCATCCCCGTGTACCTCAACCCGTCACGGGACGCCAACGGCATCATCGGCCCCGTCGACATCGACTATCTGGACGAGGATTACCTCCGCCGGCAGATCAAGCACCACCCCCTCGTCACCGATCCCGACGCCTGGCGGCGTCAGCGTCCCTTCCGGGTGGCCATCTTGACCAACACCACCTACGACGGTGTCTGTTACGACGAACGTCTGGTGCTGGAGCGGATCGGGAAGCTGTGTGACTACGTGGTCTTCGACGAGGCTTGGATGGCGTACGCCAAGTTCCACCCCTTGTACCGGCACCGCTTCGGCATGGACCTGGGCGACCTGGGGCCGGACGACCCGGGCGTCTACACCACCCAGTCCACCCACAAGTGCCTGGCCGGCTTCTCCCAGGCCTCCCAGATCCACGTCCGTGACCGGCACCTTCGGGGCCAACGGCGGCGAATCGGACACGACCGCTTCAACGAGGTGTTCATGATGCACACCTCGACGTCGCCGCAGTACAACATGATCGCCTCATTGGACGTGGGGGCGCAGATGATGCGCGGCCGCCAGGGTTATCGGCTCATGGACG
>JASHZK010000329.1 GCA_030042575.1 Acidimicrobiales bacterium | reverse complement strand
GGCGATTCCCCGGCCGATGCCCTGCCCGGCTCCGGTGACCACGGCCACCCGGCCGTCGAGGCGGAAACGATCGAGGATCACGCCCGCCCCTTGCCCAGGTGGGCGGCCGCCCTTCCGGCCACGAGGGGCATCTCGAGATAGCTGAGCAGTCCCGGCTCCGCCCGGCACACGTAGGGCACGGCGTTGACGAGATGCATGGCCGTCGCCACCACTGCGGGATTGCGCACCAGCCCGGCCTCCACCGTCTGGGGATGGAGCTTCTCGAAGGTGAGCAGGCAGCTCGGGTCCCCGGTGATCTCCACCTCGAAGTGAGGGCCCTGCGACCCGAACAGCCACGGTGGGTCGAGATGCTCCTCACCCATGAGCCAGTTGACCGCCGCCGTCACCACCGGCTGGCCGTCGACCAGTCCTTCCCAGCGAAAGCGCTGGGCGGCGACCTTCCCCGGCTCTATGGGTCCGATGGGCGACTCGATGGCGGCGGTGGCCACCGCCATGTCATGGGTGGTGCGCATCTCGGGGTCGAGGTCGAAGCCCAGCTCGTCGGCCACCATGCGCACCGACTGGCGGAAGCCGGCGCCCAGCATCTCGGCCATGACGCTCGTGCGCGACTCCTCGGGAGTCTTGCCGAACAGCATCCAGTCCCTGATCACGTCGGGGGCGCCGTAGGTGCGGATATCGGAGAACTCCTCGGCCCGCACGGCCGTGATCGAACCGGACAAGGCGGAGACCATGAGCGGGAAACGCTCGGTTATCCCGCCCGGGTGGATGCCTGTGCCGTGCAGGGTGACCCCCGCCTCACGGCATACGGTGTCGAAGCGCTCTCGTTCTTCGGGGGCCGGGTAGAACCAGCCCAGGGGTGTCACCACGTTCTTGCCCGATTCCAGGAGGGCGCTGACCACTGTGGGGTCGGCGAAGATCGGGCTGTAGACGACGCAGTCTGCTTCCAGCGCCACCAGGGCGTCGACGTCCCGGGTGGCTCTCACACCCATGGGCGGCCGTCCCAGCATGGATCCGACGTCCTCACCGTCTTTCTCCGCCGAATGGACCCAGCAGCCCACGAGCTCGAGGTCCGGGTGGCCGACGACGGCCTCCACCGCGGCCCGGCCGACGTTGCCCGTGGCCCACTGCACCACTCGGTATGTCACCATTCACCTACACCGCAGTGGGTTCCGCTGCGGGTTCTGCGTCGGTGGCCATCAGGGCCACCGGAGCCACCGGAGCCACCGGGGCCTCCGGTGTGACCAGGCCGACGGTCACCTTGGACGGGTCGACGGCCAAGCGGGGCAGGGCGCGGTCGAGCCAAGCCGGGAACCGCCAGTTGGCTTTTCCGAACAGGAACATCAGCGCCGGAACGATGGCCATCCGGATCAACACGGCGTCCATGAAGATCCCGGCAGCCAAGGCCAGGCCGAACTCCTTGATGATGAGCTGACCTCCGAAGATGAACGAGCCGAACACGAGGATCATGATCAGGGCGGCGGCGGTGATGGTCTTACCGGTGGCGGCCAGGCCGTTGCGCACCGCTGTCCGATTGTCACCCGACTTCAGCCATTCCTCGTGGATCCGCGCCACCAGGAAGACCTCGTAGTCCATGGAGAGCCCGAAGAGGATGGCGAAGAGCATGACGGGAAGGAACGATTCGACCGGTCCCGGCTGGCCCACCCCGAACAGGGACCCCAGGGTCCCGTGTTGGAACACCGCGACCACGGCGCCGAAGGCGGCACCGATGGAGAGCAGGTTCATGGCTGCCGCCGTCAGAGGGATCACGATGCTGCGGAAGACCACCGAGAGGAGGACGAAGGACAGGGCCACCACCAGCCCGATGAAGAGGGGGAGTTTCTGGGCCAGCACATGGGTGAAATCGATCATGATCGCCGTGGTGCCGCCCACCAGGACGGTCATCCCGGACCCACCGACCGCAGCCGGGACGGTCTGGCTACGGAGATCCTCGACCAGCGTGGTGGTGGCCGCCGCCTGGGGAGAAGAGTCGGGGTAGACCTGCATCAGCGTCACCGTGACGCCGTTTCTGGCCGGGGTGGTGATCGGCGGGCTGACGTGGGCAACGTCGCTGTGGGCGGCGATGGCCCGCCCGAGGGCGGCGAGCACGGCAGGCTGGACGCCCCGTCGGTCGACGGTCACCACTTCGAGCGGCCCGTTGAAGCCGGGGCCGAACCCGGTGGCCAACATGTCGTAGGCCTGGCGGGTCGTGGTCCCGGGCGGATCGTTGCCCTGGTCCGACAATCCCAGGCGCATCGAGAAGAAGGGCAGGGCGACCACCACGATGATGGCCAGTGCTCCGACGGCGCCCACGTAGGGACGGCGGGATTGCCAAGTGGCCCAGCGCGGCCAGAAGCCCTTGGTCCCCGTGCCGACCACCCGGGGTCCGTCGGTGGCCAGGCTTCGCTTCTGGCGCCTGCTCATGACCTTGGGCCCGATGAAGCCGAGCATGGCGGGCAACAGGGTGAGAGCGGAGATCATGGTGAATCCCACCCCGATGGCGGCGGCCACGGCCATGCCGTAGAGGAAGCTGACGCCCAGGGCGAACATGCCGAGCAGGGCCATGCAGACGATGATCCCGGCGAAGAGCACGGCACGCCCGGAGGTGTTCACGGCGTTGGCCACCGAGCTCTCGGTGTCCCAGCCCGCCAGGAGTCCCTGGCGGTGCCGGGTGACGATGAACAGGGCGTAGTCGATGCCGACGCCCAGCCCCACGAGCAGCACGAGCTCCGAGGAGAAGTTCGGCATCTTCATGACGTTGCTCAAGATCCCGATCACGGCGATGGCGGTGCCCAGCGACAACAGGGCGGAGAGGATGGGAAGGACCCCGGCGCAGATGGAGCCGAAGACGATGAGGAGGACGACGAGCGCCAACAGGACGCCGGGCCCGGTTCCCCCGACGGACTTGGGGTTGGCCGCTTCGGCGATCTGGCCCGAGACCGCCACCTCGAGGCCCCTGGTGCCGGCGGACGTGGCCGTGGCCACCAGCTTCTGGGCCTGGGCCGTGGTGGCGTTCTGCGGCTGAATGTCGTACTGCACGTTGGCGAAGGCGATGGTGCCACCAGTGCTGATCTGGCCGGGAGCCCCGTAGGGTGACTGCACCGACGTCACGTCGGGCAGGGCCGCCACCCGGCCGAGCATGGCCGTGATCCGGGCTTCCAGCGCCGGGTCGGTCACCTTGGTGCCACCCGAGGTCTCGAAGACGATGCGCTCGATGTCTCCGGCGTTGCCGGGCGACAGGTTCTCGAGCAGTTCCAGTGCCCTCGTGGACTCCGTATTGGGTAGCGAGAAGGAGTTCGTGTAGTTGGTCCCCACCGCCCTCGACACGAACGTCATCGAGACGAGGGCCATAAGCCAGACGAAGAGCACGAGCCGGCGGTGGCGGAAACAGGCGGTGGCGATGGCACGCACTGCGAAGGGAGCCTTTCGATTCGCCGGCACCGGTGAACGACCAAGCCGCGCATGTGCCGACACCATGGAGCCTACGGAGAGCCGGGTGAGCGGCCACTTCGTTGCCCACGATGATGGCACGTCCGACCGGGCTCTGTCGTATCGTCCCCGGACCGACCCCGGGAGCGGACCGCTATCCTGCCCACGGCATGCCCCGTCGTGAGATCAGCCAGAGGCTCGCCATCGGTGTGGTCTATGTCGGTGCCCTGTTCATGACCATCATGGACACCACCATCGTCAACGTGGCACTGCCCACGCTGGGTCGTGACTTCCATGTCCGCTCCACCGGGGTGGACATGGTGGTCATCGGGTTCCTGGTCAGTCTGGCGGTCTTCATCCCGGCCTCGGGCTGGCTGGGCGATCGGTTCGGCCCCCGCCGGGTCCTGCTGGCCTCGATCGCCATCTTCACCGTGGCCTCGGCCCTGTGCGGACAGGCTTCCAGCCTGGGCGAGCTCACCGTGCTCCGGGTGCTCCAGGGGGTGGGCGGCGGGCTCATGACGCCGGTGGGCATGACCATGATGTGGCGGGCCTTCCCGCCTGCAGAGCGGGTCCGGGCCGCGGCCGTGCTGCTCGTGCCCACCGCCCTTGCTCCTGCCCTGGGGCCCGTCCTGGGCGGGTTGTTCGTGACCGACCTGTCGTGGCGGTGGGTCTTCTATGTGAACGTGCCCATCGGGATCGTCGCCCTCACCTTCGGCCTGCTCTTCCTGCGCGAGCAGGAGAAGCCGGACTCCGGGCCCTTCGACCTCGGTGGCCTGGTCCTCTCCGGCACCGGCTTCGGCCTGCTCATGTACGGCCTGTCCGAAGGGCCGGTCAAGGGCTGGTCCGCCACCGATGTCATCGCCACCAGCGTCGCCGGAGCGCTGCTTCTCCTGTGGCTGGTCCGCTTCGAGTTGCGCCGGGCCCAGCCCCTCATCGACCTGCGGCTCTTTCGGGACCGGCTCTTTCGCTCCGCCAACGGCACCATGTTCCTCGCCTCAGCCGCCTTTCTGGGCGTGCTCTACATGGTGGCGCTCTTCTACCAGTACGGCCTGGGGCTCACCGCCCTCGGCTCGGGGCTCAGCACCTTCCCCGAGGCGCTGGGGGTGATGGCCGGTTCCCAGATCGTGACCCGGGTCCTGTACCCGAGTTTCGGGCCCCGCCGCCTCATGATGGGCGGCCTGGTCGGCATCGCCGTCGGCATGGCCTGTCTCTCGTTGGTCGGCGACCACACAAGCTTGTGGATCGCCCGGTTGCTCCTCTTCGAGATGGGCATGGCCATGTCCAACGTCTTTGTCCCCACCCAAGCCGCCGCCTTCGCCACCATCAGCACCGCCGACATGGGGAGGGCATCGACCTTCTTCAACGCTCAGCGCCAGCTGGGCGGGGCCATCGGCGTGGCCGTCCTCACCACCGTGCTCTCGGCGGTGGGCGCCGCCGCCACCACCGTCGGGCGTCCTTCCTCGCACCTCGCCGGTTTCCATGTCGCTTTTCTGGCCGCCGCCGGCTTTGCCCTCGCCGGCGCCATCGTCGCCTCGACCGTCAAGGACGAGGACGCCGCCAACACGATCGTCAAGCGCCACCGGCGGGTGGTACCGACAGGGGCCGGCTCGGAGACGGCACCGGCGGAGGCCGTCATCTGACAGGTCGGGTGCCCTGCGGTGCGCTGGGTGCCCTGCGGTGCGCTGGGTGGGCTGCGGTGCGCTGGGTGCGCTGCGCTGCGGTGCCGAGCCTGCCGGCCGGACGGCCGGGGAGCGTGGTGAGCCGAGCGGGCGCCCGGTGCCGCACCATAATGAGGTCCCATGCCCGAAGCGCGCCTCCCGCTTCCTCGCCACGAGGAACCGCAGCGCCATCGTCGAGTCGATTCCATCGTCCTGGTGCACACCGGCAACGGCAAGGGCAAATCGTC
>JASHZK010000328.1 GCA_030042575.1 Acidimicrobiales bacterium | reverse complement strand
ACCCCGGCGCACTCCTTCTCGCACCACCTCGGGCTCGATCTCGGTGGCGGCCACCATCACGACATCGACCGGGCCGTCGTCGTCCCCGCTCTTGTGGGCCGAGAAGCGATAGCCGGCCAGCACGGCCCCCTCGGCCACGGCCTGGGCGCCACGACGGGGAGCAGGCGCCAACGAGGGCTCGCCGGCCGGCGCCGCCGGCAGCTGCGAGGCCAACGAGGCGGGGAGGAGGAACAGGGCCTGGCCCCCACGTCCAGCGGCGCGGACCAAGGCAGCCGAGGCCCGCCGCAGGGCATCGGTGGTCAGTTCGTCGCCACGTCCACAGCCGAGGTGGACCACGCTGGGGCCCTCGGCTGCGCTCACCACCAACGTCTCGCCCCGCCTGCCCCGAAAGCCCCGTCGACGGGCCAGTTCACCGGGAACGGCCAAGGCGAGCGAGACGCCTCCGATGACCAGGGCATCGGGCATCCCCGCCGGGAGCAGCGGAACGTCGCCGGTCTCGAGCGCCGGGACGCCGACGGCGACGACAGGGCTGGCCGCCGGACCGGCTTCCAGGTGACGGAGGTCGGCGGCCCGAACCTCCGGTCGCTTCCCCAGCGGCGTCGCGGTCTCGGGTGCCGACGAACCGGTCATGCGCCCCGGGCCGTCAGGTGGTCTTCCTCCTGCCAACGAGCCATCGTCCACAGCAGGTCGGAGAGACGATTCAGGTAGGGGCCAACCAGTGAGTCCGGTGAGGGAGAAGCGGTCACCACCAGCCGTTCGGCCCGCCGAACCACGGTTCGAGCCACGTCCAAGGCGGCCGAGAGCCGGTTCTGCCCGGGTACCACGAACTGGGCGGGCACAGACGTGCGACGGGCCAGATCGTCGATACGGGACTCCAGAGCGCGCACCATCTCGGCTGTCACCGAGGTTCGCCCCGCTTCCAGCTTGCCCCGTTTGTCCGGCGAGGTGGCGACCTCGGCCATCAAGACCCAGAGGTCACGCTCCAAGCCGACCAGGATGCCGTCGATCTCCGAGCCGCGATCCGCCTCGGCCCGAGCCAGCCCCAGCACCGCCTGGGCCTCGTCGACGGCGCCGTTGGCCTCGATGGCGGGGGCGTCCTTGGTCACCCGGCCGCCATGGAGAAGGCCGGTGGTGCCGTCGTCGCCCCTGCGGGTGTAGATCCTGGGCATCGGCTGCATGCTATAGGTGGCTCCACGACCGTCCCGAGCCGTCGGCTCGTCGTCCGCGGAAGGAAAGAAGTCGCTGAGCAGGGCCGTAGACTGAGACGGCCGTGCCCGAGAACCACGTCGACCAGGCACCGGGCGTTGTCTTGGCCCACGATGCCATGCCGCTCGAGGAGGGGGGCATGGCCTACCTCCAGCGGGCCCGCACAGGCGTGGTCGTCTTCGACGGGGCCATGGGCACCAGCCTCCAGTCGGCCGATCTCGGACCGGACGACTTCGGGGGCCCGGCCCTGGAGGGGTGCAACGAGGTTCTCTGTCTCACCCGCCCCGACGTGGTCAGCGACGTTCACCGCTCCTTCCTCGACGCCGGGGTGGACGTCGTGGAGACGAACGCCTTCGGCGCCTTCCGGGTGGTGCTGGCCGAGTACGGGCTGGCCGACAGGGTGGAGGAGATCAACCTGGCCGCCGCCCGACTGGCCCGAGAAGCGGCAGACGCCGCCTCCAGCCCTGGACATCGCCGCTACGTCGCCGGGAACCTGGGCCCGGGCACGAAGTTCCCCACCCTCGGCCAGATCGCCTATCCCGACCTGCGTCACGCCTACCAGGAGCAGGCCGCCGCCCTACTGGCCGGCGGGGTCGACCTCCTGTTGGTGGAGACGGTGTACGACCTGCTGCAGGCCAAGGCTGCCATCAACGGCTGCAAGCGGGCGATGGTGTCGGCGGCACGGCGTGTCCCCCTGCAGGTCCAGGTGACCATCGAGCTGACCGGACGCATGCTGCCCGGCACCGAGATCGGAGCCGCCCTGCTGGCCCTGCAGGCGTTACGGCCCGACGTGATCGGGCTCAACTGCGCCACGGGACCGGCGGAGATGGGAGAGGCCCTGCGCCATCTGTGCCAGCACGCCCGCTTACCGGTGTCGGCACAGCCAAACGCTGGACTGCCGTCGGTGGTGGACGGGGCCATGCACTACGACTTGACGCCGGGCGAGCTGGCCGACCATCTCGCCCGATTCGTGTCGGAGCTCGGCGTGACCGTCATCGGAGGCTGCTGCGGGACCACCCCGGCCCATCTCCGGGCCGTCGTCGAGCGGTGCCGGGATCTCGATCCTGCCGTTCGCCACGTCGTCGACGATCCCGGCCTGTCGTCGATCTACACCCCGGTCAGCCTCCACCAGGAAACCTCGTTCCTGGTCGTGGGAGAGCGCACCAATGCCAACGGGTCGAAGCGCTTCCGTGAGGCCATGCTCCAAGGCGACTGGGACACCACTGTGCTCATGGCCAAGGAGCAGGTCAAAGAAGGGGCCCACGTCCTCGACGTGTGCGTCGACTACACCGGGGCCGACGGGGTGGCCGACATGACCGAGGTGGCCAGCCGTTTCGCCACCCAGGCCAGCGTCCCCCTCATGATCGACTCGACCGAGGCTCCGGTGGTGGAAGCGGCCCTCCAGCGCCTCGGCGGCCGCTGCATCCTCAACTCGGTCAACCTGGAGGAGGGTGACGAGCTCGCAGGGCGCCTCGACCGTTTCCTCACCTTGGCCCGCGAGTACGGCTCCGCCGTGGTCTGCACGTGCATCGACACCGAGGGCCAGGCCCGCACCGCCGAATGGAAGCTGCGGGCCGCTCAGGCCATCTTCGACCTGGCCACCGGTCGTTACCACCTCGAACCGTCGGATCTCGTGTTCGATCCCTTGGTGCTGCCGCTCTCCACCGGTATGGAGGAGAGCAGGAGAGACGGCATCGAGACCATCGAGGGGATCCGGCTGATCAAAGAGGCCCTTCCCGGCGTTTCCACCATCGTGGGCCTGTCCAACGTCTCCTTCGGCCTCTCCCCCGCCGCCCGCCACGTGCTCAACTCGATGTTCCTCCACGAGTGCGTGGAAGCGGGCCTCGACGCCGCCATCGTCCATGCCGCCCGCATCATCCCGCTGTCCAAGATCGACGAGCGAGCTCGAGAAGTGTGCCTGGATCTGATCTACGACCGCCGAGCCGAGGGCTACGACCCGCTGGCCGAGCTCTTGGCCCTGTTCGAAGGGGTGTCCTCGGGCGCGGTGGAACGAGAGGACCGATCGGGATGGCCCGTCGAACAGCGGCTTCAGCACCGTATCGTGGACGGCGATCGAAACGGTCTGGAACCGGAACTGGAAGAGGCACTGTCGGCCGGCCACTCCCCCTTGGGCGTGGTGAACGACGTGTTGTTGGTGGGCATGAAGACGGTCGGTGACCTGTTCGCCTCGGGGGAGATGCAACTGCCCTTCGTCCTGCAATCGGCCGAGACCATGAAGGCGGCCGTCGCCTACCTGGAGCCCATGATGGAGAAGACCGACCAAGGTGGCAAGGGCACGGTCGTCTTGGCCACGGTGAAGGGCGACGTCCACGACATCGGCAAGAACCTGGTCGACATCATCCTCACCAACAACGGCTACGAGGTGGTCAACCTGGGCATCAAGGTGGGCATCGGGGAGATGCTCAAGGCGGCCGACGACCACGAGGCGGACGCCATCGGCATGAGCGGCTTGCTGGTGAAGTCGACGCTCATCATGCGGGAGAACCTGGAGGAGCTCAACGAACGGGGCCTGGCCCACATCCCGGTCCTGCTCGGAGGGGCAGCCCTGACCCGAACCTATGTCGAGCGCGATCTGCGAGACGTCTATCGAGGCCGTCTCTTCTACGGCAAGGACGCCTTCGAGGGCCTTCGCACCATGGACCGTTTGATGGAGCTCAAGCGCTCGGGCGAAGAGGACCCCGCCTTCGGCCGGGAGCCCGGCGGACGGGAGCTGCCCCCGAGACGCAGCCAGCTGGCCGCCCAAGCCGAGCACCAACCCGTGCCGGCCCGCTCTCCCGAGGTGGCGACGGACAACTCGGTGTTCGCGCCCCCGTTCCTGGGCAGCCGTGTGGCCAAGGGCATCCCCCTCGACGACATCGCCGCCTATCTCAACAAGACCGCGCTCTTCCGCAACCAATGGGGATATCGCCCCGAGAAGGGGGAGACCGACGAGGAGTTCAAAGAACGCGTCAGCGTGGTACTGCGCTCCGAGCTCGACAAGGCCAAGGCCAAGGACCTGCTCGTCCCACAGGTGGCGTGGGGGTACTACGCGGCCAACGCCGAGGGCGACGATCTGGTCATCTGGGAGGACGAGCGCCGCCAGGCCGAGATCACACGGTTCCGTTTCCCCCGTCAACGCAAAGCGCCCTGGCTGTGCATCGCCGACTTCTTCCGGGGCGTGGAGACCGGGCAGCCCGACTACGCCGCCTTCCACCTGGTCACGGTGGGCCCGGCGGTGTCGACGGAGACAGCCAGTTTGTTCGCCGAGGACCGCTACATCGAATACCTGCACCTGCACGGGCTCGGGGTCGAGATGGCCGAGGCACTGGCCGAGTACTGGCACCGTCGCATCAGGGAGGAATGGGGGTTCGCCGACGAGGACGGGCCCACACTCATCGGGCTGTTCCGCCAGCAATACCGGGGAGGCCGCTACTCATGGGGCTACCCCGCCTGTCCCGACCTGGAGGACAACGCCAAGGTGGTGGAGCTGCTCGTGGGCTCACGCATCGGGGTCGAGGTCAGCGAGGGGTTCCAACTGCACCCCGAGCAGTCCACTTTGGCCCTCGTCTGTCACCACCCCCAGGCCAAGTACTTCGTGGCCTGATCCCGGACGGCCGAACCCCGGCCGACTGGCCAAGAGCGCTCAGTGCGGGTTGCTCTGGGCGCCGTCCACCACGATGGCGGCGCCATTGATGAACGACGCCGGCTCCGAGCACAAGAAGGCCACCACCCGGCCGAAGTCGGCCGGGTCCCCCATGGGCATCGCGGCCGACCCGCCCAGATCGATCATTCGCTGGGTGGCATGTGGGCCTGGACAGACCAGGTTGAGGGTGATGCCGGAACTCTCGGCGGCCAGGTCGGCGGCAGCGGTGCGGGCCCACGCCCACAGGCCCGTCCGGGCCAGGTTCGACAGGGCCAGGGCGGGGACGGGCCGGACGACCGAGTAGGAGGTGACGCAGCAGATCCGACCCCAGCGTGCGGCCCGCATGTGGGGCAGGGCCGATCGCACCAGACGGACCGAGGTGAGGAGGTTGGCTTCAACGGCCGCCCTGACCGCATCGTCGTCCACCTCCAGGGAGCGCCCGGGGGGCGGACCGCCGGCGTTGGCCACCACGATGTCCAGGCGACCGAAGCGGTCGAGGGCGGCGGACACCAGCCGCTCGGGGGTACGCGCCTCGGTGACGTCGGCGGCGACGGCCAGGACTTCGACCCCTTGCTGGCGGAGCTGTTCGGCAGTCTGCTCCAGTGGCGCCCGGCCTCGGCTGCTGATCACCACAGCGGCCCCTTCGGCCCCCAGGGCCTGGGCCACGGCCCGACCGAGGCCGGCCGACGCGGCGGTGACGAGCGCCACCCGATCTCCGACACCGAGGTCCATGCCGCTCGAAAGTCCCGGCCCTCAAGCCTCGACCGACACCAGAGCGTGGTCGGCTCGGTTGAGCGGCTCCGGACCGTCGTCGCCTACCACAACGATGTCCTCCAGTCGCATGCCGAATCGACCGGGAAGGTAGATGCCCGGTTCGACCGAGAAGGCGTGACCCTTGATCAGGGGTGTGCGGTTGCCGGCGACCACGTAGGGGTCTTCGTGCTCCTCGATGCCGATCCCGTGGCCGGTGCGATGGATGAAGTGCGGGCCGTGCCCGGCGGCGGTGATGACCATGCGGGCCGCGGCGTCGACCTCCTCGGCCGCCACCCCGGCGCAGGCGGCGGCCACGCCGGCGGCCTGGGCGGCCTGGAGCACGGCGTAACAGTGACGGACCTCTTCATCGGGCTCGCCGGTGACCACGGTGCGGGTGATGTCCGAGCAGTACCCCACCTGTTCGCCCGGTGCCACCAGCTCGCCACCGAAGTCGCACACCACCACCTCTCCTGGCCCGATGAGCCGCTCCGCCGCCTCGTGGTGAGGACTGGCCCCGTTGGGCCCACTTCCCACGATGGCGAAGTTCACCCGGTGATGACCCTCGGCCATGAGCCTGGCCGAGATCTCCTGCGACACCTCGCTCTCGGTGCGTCCCACCAGGGAGATGTCGCCGGTCTGCAGCTGGCGGGCAACCCGATCGGCCGCCTGGGCGGCGAGACGCAGAACCTGGATCTCGTCGACGTCCTTCACCGCTCGC
>JASHZK010000327.1 GCA_030042575.1 Acidimicrobiales bacterium | reverse complement strand
ACGAGGTGGAGCAGATCATCCACTCCACCGGCTTCTTCCGGGCCAAGGCCCGTTCCCTGGTGGGCATGGCCCAGGGCGTGGTCGACCGTTTCGGTGGCGAGGTGCCCCGGGCCATGGACGATCTGACCTCGCTCCCCGGAGTCGGGCGCAAGACGGCCAACGTGGTTCGCAGCGTGGACTTCGACGAGCCGGGGTTGCCGGTCGACACCCATGTGCTGCGGGTGACCCGCTTGTTGGGGTTGACGCCGCGGACCGACCCCGACGACGTGGAACAGGACCTCGACGCCCTGGTCCCCCCGACCGAGCGGGGCACCTTCAGCCTTCGGGTCATCCTGCACGGACGAGCCGTGTGCAAGGCGCGCACGCCGCGCCACGACCAATGCGTGCTGGCCGACGTCTGCCCCTCGGCCCATCTCCCGCCGCTGGCGCCGCCGTCGTCGTCGCCGCCGCGGGGGCGCCGTCGGCTGGGAGCAACGACCGCGCCAGGGAAGACGGCCGACTCCCGGCGGCCCAGAGCGAGGTGAGAGGGTTTTTCCGGGTGCGGCTGGAAGAGGGCCTCCAGACGTGATGTTGTAAAGAGATCGGAACCGGTTCCCGCCACCTGGTTCCGTCAGAGCGGGGTTCGGGATCCGCCGCCCGACCCGCTCGCGCGACGGCGCCCGTTGGGCGCCGTCGGCGCGTCATCGGCCGGCACCCGCCGGTCAGCGCCCGGAGCGACCGCCCGACAGCCTCTGCAAACGGCGACCTGCCCCTCGCAGCGCCCGCTCCACGGCGAAGAGCTCGGTGGCCAGCTCGTCGTCCCTGTCGGACTGGGCGGCTTCGGCCATGGCCGCCACCCGACGAGTGAGCTCTGCCATGGCGCTCGTGAGGGAGGACAACTCGGCGCGGCCGGACGATGACGGTCGATGGGACATGGCCCGATCATGGCCCCCGGTAGCATCTGCTGCTCATGTGGCTCACCCGCCTGGACCTTCGGGGCGTTCCGTCGGCCCAGCTGGCCGGCCGCCTGCCGGCCCCCCCCGGCGTGCCGTCGGCGCCCGATGCCGAAGTGGCCGCCCTCGTCGATCAGGTGCGCCGCGGGGGTGACCGGGCGCTTCTCGAGCTGACCGAGCGCTTCGACGGTGTCAGGCCCCCCACCCTCCGCGTCGAGGAAAGCGACCTGGGAGGCGCCCTGGCCCGGGTCGACGACGACCTGCGCCGGGCGCTGCGGCTGGCTTTCGCCCGTGTCTCGGCCTACCACGCCACCGAGCCCGGGGCTCCCGAGGTGTTCCGATCCGACGGCGTGACCGTCACCCACCTGCTGCGGCCGGTCGACCGGGCCGGTCTCTACGCGCCCGGGGGCCGGGCCCGCTACCCCTCCAGTGTGCTCATGGCGGCGGCACCGGCTCGCGTGGCGGGTGTGAAGGAGCTGGTGCTGTGTGTCCCCCCGGGCCCCGACGGCACCGTCGACGACGCCACCCTGGCGGCGGCGGCCGTGGCCGGCGTCGACGAGGTGTACGGCGTGGGCGGCGCCCAGGCCGTCGCCGCCATGGCCTACGGGACCGAGTCCATCCGCCCCGTCGACGTGATCGTGGGCCCGGGCAACCGCTATGTGGCCGAAGCCAAGCGCCAGGTCTCGGGGATCGTGGGGGTGCCGGCCGCTTTCGCCGGCCCCTCCGAGGTGGTGGTGGTGGCCGACCAACACACACCGGCATCCTGGGCCGCTGTCGACCTGGCCGTCCAGGCCGAACACGGCCCCGACGGATTGGCCTGGCTGGTCACCTGGTCGGAACAGGCGGCGGCCACCATCGGGGCGACACTGGAACAGATCGTGGACAGTTCACCCCGACGCGCCGAGCTGGAGTCGACCTTGGCGTCCGGTGGCCGCTGCGTGCTGGTCGACGGGCCGGCCCAGGCGCTGGCCGTCGCCAACATCGTGGCTCCCGAGCACCTCGAGCTGTTGGTGGAAGGGGCAGAGGCCCTGCTGCCGCTGGTGCAGCGGGCGGGTGCCGTCTTCGTCGGCCCGTGGTCGCCCGCCAGCATGGGGGACTACGTCGCCGGTGCCAACCACGTGCTGCCCACCGGCCGTACCGCCCGGTTCGCCTCGGCCCTGTCGGTTGCCGATTTCCGCACCACGGTGCACGCCGTGACCGTGGCCCCCGACGCCCTGGCCCGCTTGTCCCCGGCTCTGCAGGCCATGGCCGAGGTGGAGGGGCTTCCCGCCCACGCCCTGTCGGTGCGGCTGCGCCTCGAAGGGAGCGAGACCGGCGCGTCCCGGGCCGCCGGGGCCTCGGCCCGGCCATGAACGTGTCCGCCCGACGCGCACCGGTACCGCTGCGCCCCGGCCTGTCCGAGCAGTCCGGCTACCACTCGCCCCAAGTGGAGGTCGAGGTTCGCCTCAACACCAACGAGTCCCCGCTGGGGCCACCCGACTCCTGGCGAGCGCAGTTGGCCGCCGCCGTCGCCGACATGGCGTTCCACCGCTACCCCGACCGCCGGGCATGGGCTTTGCGCCGGGCCCTGGCCGCGGTCCACGGCGTCCACCCCGAGGAGGTCTTCTGCGCCAACGGGTCCAACGAGGTGCTGCAGTGCCTGCTTCTGGCCTACGGCGGACCACAGCGACAGGTGGCGGTCTTCGAACCGACCTACGCCTTGCACCGTCACATCGCCGAGCTCACCGGCACCGGGGTGGTCGGCGCCTGGCGGACGCCGCAGTTCGCGCTCGACCTGCCGGCGGTGGACGCCCTCCTGGCGGAGGCCGATCCCGTGATCACGTTCTTGTGCTCGCCCAACAACCCCACCGGTATGGCCGAACCACCCGATGTCGTGCAGCACGTGCTCGAGGGCGCCCCCGGCCTGGTGGTGGTGGACGAGGCCTACGGTCAGTTCTCGGCGTGGGGAGCGATGGACCTGCGCCGGTCCGGCGCATCGGGGCTCGAGCGGCTGGTCGTGGTGCGCACGTTCTCCAAGACGTGGGCCATGGCCGCCTGTCGCCTCGGCTACCTGGTGGCCGAACCCGAGGTGGTGCGGGCCTGCGAGCTGACCGCCCTGCCCTACCACCTCGATGCCCTCACCCAGGCGGCCGGGGTGCTGGCGCTGCGCCACGAGGACGACATGCGCGAGCGACTGTCGCTGATCGTCGAAGAACGCCAGCGCCTGGCCGGCGCCCTGGCCTCGCTCGCCGTCGAGTCGTGGCCGTCGCAAGCCAACTTCATCCTCTTCCGGCCGACACAGCGGTCGGCCGTCGAGGTCTGGAAGGACCTGCTCGACCAGTCGGTGCTGGTGCGAGATTGCTCGACGTGGCCGGGCCTGCCCGGCTGTCTGCGGGTGACCGTGGGCACACCCGAGGAGAACAGCCGCTTTCTCGAGGCGCTGAGGAACAGCCTGGGTGACGAACGGTGAGAAGGTGAGGGGCACGGTGACGAGCAACCGCCGAGCGTCACGGACGCGGCGCACCCGGGAGACCGCGGTCGCCGTAGAGCTGGCCGTGGACGGCTCGGGCTCCGGCGAGATCGCCACCGGTCTGCCCTTCTTCGACCACATGCTGTCCCAGCTCTCCAAGCACGCCGGTTTCGACCTGCGCCTGTCGGCTGAAGGCGACCTGGAGGTCGACGCCCACCACACCGTGGAGGACGTCGGCATCGTGGTGGGAGAAGCGCTGGGCCAGGCCCTGGGCGACAAAGCCGGCATCCGCCGCTTCGCCTCCATCGCCCTTCCCCTCGACGAAGCGCTCGTCTTCGCCGCGCTCGATCTGTCCGGTCGTCCCTTTCTGGCCTACGACATCCCCTTCGCCGAACAGACGGCGCCCCTGGGCAATCCCCCCTTCGATCCGCAGTTGGCCGAGGAATTCTGGCGGGCGCTGTGCACGGCGGCGGCCCTCACGCTGCACCTGCGTCTGGTCACCGGGCGCAACACCCACCACATGCTCGAGGCCTCGTTCAAGGCCGTGGCCCGGTGCCTGCGCGAGGCCGTGCGTGTGGAGGGCGGAGAGGTCCCCTCGACCAAGGGCCGTCTGTGACCGTGGCCACTTGCTCCGGGGGCCCACCGGTGATCGCCGTGCTCGATTACGGGATCGGCAACCTGCGGTCGGCCGAGAAGGCGTTGCAGCACCTGGGCGCCGACGCCCGCCTGGTGACCGACCCCGACCAGGCCGTCGTCGCAGCCGGCATGGTGCTGCCCGGAGTGGGCGCCTTCGGCCGCTGCGCCCAGGCCCTGCGCCACAGCGGGCTGGTGAAGTCGGTTCACCACGCCCTGGCCCGGGGAACACCCTTTCTCGGTGTCTGCGTGGGGCTGCAACTGCTCTACGAGGGCTCGGACGAGGCCCCCGGTGTGGAGGGACTCGGTGCTCTGGGCGGGGTGGTTCGGGCGCTGGCGCCGGGCGTGAAGCGGCCGCAGATGCAGTGGAACCGACTCCAGCGCCGACCGGGGCGAACCAGCGCCCTGCTGGCCGGGACAGGGGAGTCGCCGTGGGTGTACTTCGTCCACTCCTTCGCCCCCGAGGACGGTGCCGAGGTGTCCGCCACCTGCCACTACGGAGGAGAGGTGGTGGCGGCGGTCGAGAGGGACCGCCTGTGGGGCACGCAATTCCACCCCGAGAAATCGGGAGCGGTGGGCTTGGCCATGCTGGCCAATTTCGTGGCCGCCGTGGCCGCCGTGGCCGGCGCGTCGGCGTCGCCGAGCGCCTGATCCTGTCGGGACCGCAGTTGGAGCTCTATCCGGCCATCGACCTGCTCCGGGGGACGGCCGTGCGGCTGGCCCAGGGGGACTTCGCCTGTCGACGGGACTACGGCGACCCGCTCGAGCTGGCCCGGCGCTACGCCGAGGCCGGGGCCCGGTGGGTGCACGTGGTCGACCTCGACGCCGCTCGGACGGGGAAGGCCGTCAACCGTGAGCTGGTGCTGGCCATTGCCGGGCGGGGGGACCTGGCCGTGCAGGCCGGTGGCGGGGTACGCGGCATCGCCGACGTGGAAGAGCTCCTGGCCGGTGGTGTGCGCCGCGTCGTGTTGGGCACGGCGGCGACGGAGCAACCGGAGCTCGCCGGCCAGCTGGCGGGCCGTTTTCCCGGTCGGGTGGCGGTGGCCCTCGACCACCGGGGTCCGGCTCGGGAGCTGTCGTTGTCGGGTTGGCAGCGCTCGGGCGGATTGGGCGTCGAGGAGGCGGTGACCCGACTGTCGGGATCGGCGCTGGCCGCCGTGGTGGTGACGTCCATCGAGCGCGACGGCGTGTTGTCGGGGCCGGACACCGACGCCTTGCGGGCGGTGCTGGAGGCGCTCGCCTCGAGCGAAGGGGTGGCTCCGGCGGTGATCGCCTCGGGCGGAGTGCGCTCGGCCGACGACCTCCGGTCGTTGGCCGAGCTGGAGGTGGGCGGCCGGCGGCTGTCGGGAGCGGTGGTGGGCCGTGCCCTGGTCGAGGGGACGCTCAGCGTGGAGGAGGCGATGGAGGCGTGCGCTGTATCCGGGTGATCCCCTGTCTCGACGTGGACGCCGGGCGGGTGGTGAAAGGGGTGCAGTTCGCGGGCCTGGTCGACGCCGGCGACCCAGTGGAACTGGCGGCCCGCTACGACGCCGAAGGTGCCGACGAGTTGGTCTTCCTGGACATCACCGCCTCGGTCGACGCTCGGCGCACCATGGTCGAGGTGGTGGCCCGCACCGCCGAGCAGGTGTTCATCCCCTTCACCGTGGGTGGGGGGGTGGGCGACGTCGACGCTGCCCGCGCCCTGCTGCGGGCCGGCGCCGACAAGGTGTCGCTCAACACCGCGGCCCTGGCCCATCCGAACCTGGTGGCCCGTCTGGCCGGGGAGTTCGGGGCCCAGTGCGTGGTGGTGGCCATCGACGCCCGCCGGCGCGCCGGCGCCGGGGCCCGATGGGATGTCTACAGCCACGGTGGCCGGCGTCCGGCCGGGCGCGACGCGCTGGCGTGGGCCGAACAGGCCGCCGCCCTCGGAGCGGGCGAGATCCTGCTCACCTCCATGGATCGAGACGGCACGCGCTCGGGCTACGACCTGGAGCTCACCCGGGCGGTGGCCGGCACCGTGGCGGTGCCGGTGGTGGCCTCGGGTGGAGTCGGGAGCCTCGAGCACCTGGTGCAAGGTGCGCGCCAAGGTGACGCCGACGCCGTGCTGGCCGCCTCCATCTTCCACCGGGGAGAGCACACGTTGGCCGAGGCCAAGGCCTACATGGCCGACCACGGCGTCCCGGTGCGCCCGGTCGGGCCCGCTGGGTGACGCCCGGCCGGTCGTCCCGGCCGGGGGCTGAGCGGGATCGGGTACCGTGCCTGGAGTGGAAGAGCGGCCGTCGTCGGGCCCCAAGCAGCCCATCACCATGCTGGCGGACCGGGTCCTGGCCCAGCAGCCGGCGATCGAGGGAGAGCGCCGGTCGCGCGCCGGGATCCTGATTCCGGCCACCGCCCAGGTGTCGCGCCGGCTGGCGTGGGCCGAGGTGGTGGCCGTGGGACCCCATGTCCGTGCGGTGAAGGCGGGCGACAAGGTGCTGTTCAATCCGGAGGACCGCTTCGAGGTGGAGGTGCAGGGCGACGAGTACGTGATCCTGCGCGAGCGCGACATCCACGCCGTGGCCTCCGAGCGCATCGACAGCGGGACGGGCCTGTACCTGTGACACCGGTCGACCCCGCCACCGTGCCCGCCGGCTCGCCGTTGTCCGTGTCCGCCCACGAGCTGGCCGCTGTGCGCTACGACAGCACCGGGCTCGTGCCGGCGGTCGTGCAGGACGTCGCCGACGGGACCGTGCTCATGGTCGGCTACATGAACAGCGAAGCCCTGGCTCGCACGTTGCGCACCGGCCGCAGCTGGTTCTGGAGCCGCAGCCGTCAGGAGTACTGGTGCAAGGGTGAGACCTCGGGTGATCGTCAATGGGTTCGCGAGGTCCGTTACGACTGCGATGGCGATGCCCTGCTCCTCCTGGTCGAGCAGCAGGGCCGGGGAGCCTGTCACACCGGGAACCGGAGCTGTTTCTACCGCTCCTTCGGCCAGGGCCCGGTGTCGCCGGGGTGACCGCTCCGGGTCTCGAGGCCTTCTCGGTCCTGGCCCGGCGACATCGCATCGTCCCGGTCTGGCGCGAAGTGGTGGGCGACACCCTCACCCCGGTCAGCGCCTACCTGCGGGTGGTGGGGGACCAGCCCGGGTTCCTGCTGGAGTCG
>JASHZK010000326.1 GCA_030042575.1 Acidimicrobiales bacterium | reverse complement strand
CCGAAACTAGAACAGATTGCAGTTGTGCTGCCAGGGGCCAGGGGCCCGGGTACCCGTGACGGGCTTCGGGCCCGAGGAGCCGCCGGACCGAGGTTCAGCGGGCGGGGATCAGGACCTGCAGGCCGTAGCCGGCCAGTCGCTCCCGCCCGCCCAGGCCGGGCACCTCGAGCAGGGCCACGACCCCGCCCACCTCGGCTCCGGCCCGGTGCACCAACTGCAGCGTGGCCTGGGCGGTGCCACCGGTGGCGATGACGTCGTCGACCACCAGCACCCGGTCCCCGGCCGCCAGGGCGTCGGCGTGCATCTCCAGGACGGCATCGCCGTACTCGAGCGTGTAGCCCTGGGTGACGGTGGCGGCGGGGAGCTTGCCCAGCTTGCGCACGGGGACCAACCCCGCCCCCAGGTGGTAGGCCACGGGAGCGCCGAGGATGAAGCCGCGGGCCTCGATGGCCACCACGGTGTCGAACGGGCCGGGCGCGGCGGCAGCCAACCAACCCACGGCGGCGGCGAAGGCCTGGGCGTCGGCCAGCACCGGGGTGATGTCCTTGAACACCACCCCCGGCGAGGGGAAGTCGGCCACCTCGCGCACGAGCGGGGCCACCACCGCGGCGGCCTCGGCGAGGCCTGCGGCCCCCGGCCGGTCAGGTGACATCGGCACGCAGGGTGGTGAGCGACCCCAGTGCCGCCAGCACCACCCCGTAGCCGATGATGACGAGCGCCCCCGCCCACCACACCAGCAGGTGGACGGAGCTGACGGCCCCGAAGCCGGCGTGCATCCGGGCGCTGGCCGCCACCGACTCCAGGGCCTGGGCGGCGTAGCCCGGCAGCCACCGGCCCACCGACGGCACGGCGGCGCCGACGATGGGCTCCACCACGGCCAGCGCCACCAGCGCCACGACGATGGTGACCACCTGGTTCTTGAGCAGCGCGCCCAGGCCGACCCCGTAGGCGCCGTAGAGCACGGCGGCGGCGGCCACCCCCGGCCAGACGTGGCGGAACTCAGTGAGCATCGTCCCCATGGTGGCGATGCCGCCCACGCCGGTGGCCACCGAGGCCAGGCCGTACACCAGGGCCACCGCCCCGGCCACCACGGCCAGCGTCAGTCCGCCCCCCAGGGCCACCACCAGCTTGGCGGCGGCCATCCGGCCCCGCCGGGGCTCGGCCAGGAAGGTGGGAGTGACGGTCTTGTGCCGGAATTCCGAGGTGATCATGATGGCGCCCAGCACGAGCGCCAGGTCGACGGCCAGAGCCATGACGCTGAACAGGTCGTCGAACCACGCTGCGGTGCCCTTGGCCGGGAAGTTGACGGCGCCGTGGTGGGGCACGAAGGCGACCAGGGCGCTCAACCCGGCGATGAGCACGGCGGTCAGCCCCACGAGCAACCAGGTGGACCACACCGTGCGGAGCTTGAACACCTCGCTTCGGATCAGCCGGTTCACGACGGTCCCCCGGGCATCGGCCCCGGGCCGACCACCGGCGCCGGTTCGGGGTGGCCGGCGGCACCGAAGCGTTGGGCGCCTTCGGTCATCTGGAAGAACAGCTCCTCGAGCGACTCCCCGGCGCTCGTCATCTCCAAGACGACCAGCCCGTTGTCGGCCATGAGCCGCCCCACCACCTCGACGGTGGTCCCTTGCGCCTCCACCAGGTCGGAGCTCTGGTGTCGCGCCTGGATGCCGTGCTCCGAGAGCAGGCTGACCAGGCGGTCGGTCTCGGGGGTGCGCACCCGCACCGTGGTCGTGGCCCGCTGACGAAGCTCGGTCAGGCTGCCGTGGCCGGCCATCCGCCCGCGGTTGAGCACGATGACGTCGTCCACCGTCTGGGCCGCCTCGGCCAGCAGGTGGGAGGACACGAGTACCACCCGGTCCTGAGTGGCGAACCAGCGCAAGAAATTGCGCAACCAGGCGATGCCTTGGGGATCGAGCCCGTTGGCCGGCTCGTCCAGGATCAACACCTGGGGGTCCCCGAGCAGGGCGCGGGCCAGCTCGAGACGCTGGCGCATGCCCATGGAGAAGCCACCTACCGGCCGGTTGCCGTCGGCCGCCAGGCCGACCTGCTCGAGCACCTCGTCACAGCGCGCCGCGGCGATGCCGTCCACCATGCCGACGGCCCGCAGGTGGTTACGGGCGGTGCGCGCCGGGTGGAAACCCGAGGACTCGAGCACGGCGCCCACCGTGCGCTCGGGATCGGGCAGGTCGCGATAGGCCACGCCGTTGATGAGCGCCTGTCCGGCGGTGGGCCGCACCAACCCCAGCAGCATGCGCAAAGTGGTCGTCTTCCCGGCCCCGTTGGGACCGAGAAAGCCGGTGACCGATCCCCGGTCGACACTGAAGGACAGGCCGTCGACGGCCACGACCGAGCCGAAGTGCTTGGTGAGGCCCTGGACCTCGATGGTGGCCAATGCGACTTTTCCTCCGGCGAGCCCGTGGTTGCGGTCAGGGGCGTCTGTCTGAGCCCATCCTGGGCGACGGTCGAGACACGGCCAGCGCCGCGGGCTCGATGAGCCGGCTAACCGGCTGAGGCGAACGTCAGGATCTGACGGATCACCTCTCCCCGCTTCAGCGCCTCGAAGGCCTCCTGGGCCTGGGAGATGTCGAGGCGAGCGCTGATCATGCCCTCGAGGTCGAGGCGTCCAGCCTGCCACAGCCGGATGAAGCGAAGGAAATCGCGACGCACGTCGGCCGAGCCGTAGTACGAGCCGAGCAGGCGCTTCTCCATGAAGAAGAGCTCACCGGCGTTGAACTCGATGATGGCGTCCTGCCTGCCCGCTCCCACGATCACGGCGGTGCCGCCGCGGTGCACGGCATCGAAGGCGGCCCGGATGGTCTGGGCTAGTCCGATGCACTCGAAGGCATAGTCGAATCCGTCACCTTCGTTGAGCTCCATGTTGGCCTTGTCGACCTCTTCGGGTTTCACACCCCGGGTGGCACCGAAGCGCAGTGCTTCCTTGAGCTTGGAATCGACGGTGTCGACGGCCACGATCTCGGCCGCTCCGGCGATCTTGCATCCCTGGATGGTGGCGACGCCCACACCGCCGGCTCCGTAGACGACGACGTTGGAGCCGGGCTCCACCTCGGCCGTGTTGAGGGCAGCGCCCACCCCGGTGGTCACCCCGCAGCCGACCAGTGCGGCAACGTCGTAGGGGATGTCGTCGGGAATCTTGACCACCCCTTCTTGGGGGAGCACCAGCTCCTCGGCGAAAGTCCCGTTGCCGGCGAACCCGAACAGAGGCGAACCACCACGCGAGAAGTGCGTGGCCCCGACGATGTTGTAGAAGATCGTGGTGCACAGATGGGGCTGACCGCGCAGACAGGCGCGACAATTGCCGCAGGCCGGGTTCCAGGCCACGATCACGTGGTCACCGATGGCGACTTGGCTCACGCCCTCGCCCACGGCCACGATCTCCCCGGAGCCCTCGTGGCCCAGGACGCAGGGGAAGGGGACGGGCAGCGTCCCGTTCATGGCCGAGAGGTCGGAGTGACACACGCCGGCGGCGTGGATCTTGACCTTGACCTGGAGGGGACCGGGGTCTTCCACTTCGACGTCCTCGTGGTACTCGGCTATCTCGCCCTTGTCTCCCTGGAAAACCACTGCGCGCATCGAGGTCCCTCCCCTGGTCTGATCGCTGCCTGAGATTCGACCATGTGGCTGGGCGAGCCGCAATCCGGCGCCTGCTCAGGCGCGGCGACTGCCGTTTCCCCTGGGCGTCGGCGCCGCGGCCGGGCCCAGGTCGTCGGGAAGCAGCAGACGGACGGCGGTGGCGAGCTCGTCGCGCACCCGTGTCATGTCACTCCAGCCGTTCACCCACCCCACCATCGACGAGTACCAGACGTGCCCGATGACCCGGGTGCGGTCCAGGTGGTCGGGGGGCTCGGGCTGGCCCATGGCCCGGATGATGATCCCGTCCATGAGCGAGGCCATCTGCTGCTGGCAGGCCACGGCGGCCGAATCGGGAGAGGCCAAAGAGGCGAACACCGCTGCCACCAGCTTGGGCTGGCGGGCCATGGCTCGAAGGGCGCGTTCCAGCACGTCGAGCACCCGCTGCGAGGCCCGCTCACCGCGCGGGGGGACCTGGGACAGCCGGGCGTCGAGCTGCTCGACCCAGTGGACCAGGCCGGCAGCCAGGAGGTGGTCCTTAGACGAGAAGTAGCGGTACACGGTGCCCATGGCCACATGGGCCCGGCCGGCCACGTCGCGCATCTGCACGGCGTCGTAGCCACCCTCCAGGGCCAGGACCATGGCGGCATCCACCACCCGCTGGCGGCGCGCCTCTTGAGCCCGGGTGAGAGCCCGAAGGGCCACCTGTTGCGCCACGGACAGCCACGTTACTGGCACGTGTTCTAGAAAACGAGGGGGATGCGTGCG
>JASHZK010000325.1 GCA_030042575.1 Acidimicrobiales bacterium | reverse complement strand
GTGCGCCGCATAAAGGCGCACTTCCCGGTGAGCGCGCCCTCCAACGGCTACGGGCTCACCGAGACATCCTCGGTCACCACCATGAACTCGGGTGACGACTACGTGCGCAAGCCCGACAGCGTCGGCCCTCCGGTCCCGGTTTGCGATGTGGCCGTGGTGCCCGAGGGCTTCGACGACGAAGAGCCGACCGACGACCTTCCCCGGAGTCCCGACGTGGTGGGTGAACTGTGGGTGAAGGGCCCCAACGTCGTGCGTGGTTACTGGGACAAGCCACAAGCCAGCGCCGCCACCTTCACCCGGGGTTGGCTGCACACCGGAGACGTGGCCCGTATCGACGACGAGGGCTTCATCTACATCGTGGACCGGGCCAAGGACATGGTCATTCGCGGCGGTGAGAACGTGTATTCGGTAGAGGTGGAGTCAGCCCTCTTCGAGCATCCCGCCGTAGCCGATTGTGCGGTCATCGGAGTCCCCCACGAGGTTCTCGGGGAGGAAGTAGGAGCCGCCGTGGTGCTGCGGCCGGGCAGCCGGGTGACAGCCGAGGAGCTGGCCCGTCATCTCCGAGACCGGCTGGCGGGCTTCAAGGTCCCCACCCATTTCTATTTCCGCTCCGAACCACTCCCCCGCAACCCTCAGGGCAAGGTCTTGAAACGCGAACTGCGCCAAACGCTGTTGGGGCCCATAGGGTCCGGCGACGAGCCGGCAGGGACCGAGGCCGCCACCGAGGAACGTGACTGAGCTCCAGGGGGCGAGGGCCCTCGTCACCGGGGGTGGATCAGGCATCGGCCGTGCCACCTGCCGGGCCCTGGCTCGGCGGGGGGTAGCGGTGGCCGTGCTCGACCTGGAGGACGACCGGGCCGAGGAGGTGGCAACCGAGGTGGGCGGCCTGGCCCTCTGCGCGGACGTGACCGATGTCGGCGCCCTCGCCACTGCGGTGGAGCAGGCCGCACGCCGTCTCGGGGGTCTGTCCATCCTGGTGGCCAACGCCGGTTGGAGCACCATGGAGGGCCTGGCCCACTGGAGTCCCGAGCAGTGGGACGAGATCCTGCGGATCAATCTGACCGGGGTCTGGAACACCATCCGAGCGGGGATCGGGCATCTCCTCGCTGGCGGCGGCGGTGCCATCGTCAACACCGCCTCCATCAGCGGCACCCGCCCGTCGGCCGGCGAGACGCCCTACGCCGCGGCCAAAGCAGGGGTCGTGGCCCTCACCGCCTCGGCCGCCTTGGAGTACGGGCCGACTGTGCGAGTCAACGCCGTAGCACCGGGCATGATCCGGACCGGCCTGACATCGGTACTGCTCGAAGGCATCGAGGACATCGTCGGGCACTACCAGAGGATCACGCCCATGGCCAGAGTGGGCGAGCCCGAGGACGTCGCCGACGTCATTGTCTTCCTCTGTTCCGAGCAAGCTCGCTTCATCACCGGCCAGACTCTGGTGGTGGACGGGGGCATGACGCTGCACGGAGCGGGTGTGGACGGGCTGTTCGACCGCTTCTTCCGAGGACAGGACCGGCCCGGGCCCTGAACAAGATGTTCGGCTTCCGGCCGATCAGAGCAGACGACGCTCCGAGGCCCATCTCGTGAGCTGGTGGCGGCTGGAGAGCTGCAGCTTGCGCAGGACGGCCGAGACGTGGCTCTCCACCGTCTTCACCGAGATGGACAGCTCCCCCGCCACCTCCTTGTAGGCGTATCCCCGGGCGATGAGGCGCAAGACCTCACGTTCGCGTTGGGTGAGCTGGTCGAGCTCCGGATCGAAGCTGGGAACCAATCCGGTGGTGACGCCCGGATCAGCGGCGAAGGCGTCGAGGACGAAGCCGGCGAGGCGGGGGGAGAACACCGCGTCCCCGGCGGCCACCCGCTGCACGGCGTCGACCAGCTCGGGCCCGGAGATCGTTTTGGTGACGTAGCCCCGTGCGCCGGCGCGGATCACGGCGATGACGTCCTCGGGGGCGTCCGACACCGACAGGGCCAAGAAGCGTACGCCGGGATGTCGGTCCCGTACCGCCTCCACGACCCGTTGGCCTCCGCCGCCCGGCAGGTGAACGTCGAGCAGGACCACGTCGGGCTCTCGCTCGGAGATGAGCTCCACCGCCGGCTCCACGTCGTCGGCCTCACCCACCACCTCCACGGCGACGCCCAGTTCGGTGCGGACGCCGGCGCGGAACAGGCCGTGATCGTCGACCAGGAACACCCGCGGGCGCTCTCTGTCCTGCTCGGCGTTCACCACGGTGCCAAGATCACTCGAGCGGGGTGCCGTTGCCGCTGCCCTTGCCGCCGCTGCCCTTGCCGCCGCTGCCCTTGCCGCCGCTGCCGTTGCCGTTGCCGTTGCGCGGCATGCGCAGCGCCACCTCGGTGCCGCTTCCCGGCGAGCTGCGGACTTCGGCGCTGCCCCCGTGACGCTCGACCCGGCCCACGATCGACTGGGCCAGGCCTCGCCGGTCCTCGGCGACCTCGGCCGGATCGAAACCTGCACCTCGGTCGCGCACGTAGAGCGAGACCGTCCCGGGCTCCACCTCGGCGAAGAGCGAGACCACCGGCGCCCCCGACCATTTGGCCGCGTTGACGGTGGCCTCCCGCCCGGCTGCCACCAGGGCCCTGAGCTCGTCGTCCAGGGCGCAATCGCCCACCACCACGGCGTCCACCGGAATCTCGTGCAACTCTTCCACGTCGCGTTCGATGCGGTGAACGGCCTCGGCCAGGGTGACGTCGTCTTCGGTGTCGGCACCGGGCGCCCGGCCGTCGATCAGCCACGAGCGCAGCTGGCGCTCTTGCGCCCGGGCCAGCTTCACCACCTGCTGGGGCTGGTCGGCCCTCCGCTGGATGAGGGCGAGCGTCTGCAACACCGAGTCGTGCACCTGGGCGGCCATGTCGGCCCGCTCCTCGGCCAGAGCTCGGGCTTGGCGCTCGTCGACCAGGTCACGGGCCACGTGCAGCCACCACGGGCCGAAAGCCACCACCGCGCCCCCGATGACCAGGACGATCCCGCCCAGCGGGCGCAGAAGCGCCCGGTCCGGTTGCAGGAGCAACAGGCCAACGCCGCCCCCGGCCATCACCGCCCCGACGGCCAGGCGAAGGGCCAGCCCGCGCCACGATCCCGATCCTGTGAGGCCCAACCGCGCCAAGGGCCGCGACATGCGTGAGACCAGGTCGCGTTCCTCGTCGCCCACATTGCGCCACACCAGGACGAGACCGCCGGCGGCCAGGCACAGCGGGGTGACGAAGGTGGCGATCCATCCAGCTCGGAGGGCCGATCCGAGCACGAACCCCACCACGACGACCGGCACGAGCGAAGCGGCAAGGGCCATGCCGCGCCAGTCGTGCACGAGCCGGCTGACCATGCTCTGTGTGTCGTCTTCCATCGGGAGAGCGACCCAGGCCACGAGGTACAGGGCCACGCCGAAGCCGCTCATGAGCCCGGCCAGCACGAAGCCGATGCGCACCAGGGTGGGGTCGATGCCCATCCGGTCGGCCATTCCACCGGCTACTCCGCCGATCATCCGGTGGTCGTGGCTGCGGCGTAACGGCCG
>JASHZK010000324.1 GCA_030042575.1 Acidimicrobiales bacterium | reverse complement strand
GTGGCCGACCTGGAAGAGGTGGCCGGGCACGTCGGCGAGCTCGGGCGACGCGCCCTGGTGGTGCCCACCGACGTCATGGAGCTCGAACAGATCGAGCAGCTCCTGGACGCGGCCGTCGGCGATTTCGGCAGACTGGACGTGGCGGTGAACAACGCCGGCGGCACCATGCCGCGACCGGCCATGCAGACGAGCGCCAGGTTCCTGGAAACGGCCTTTCATTTCAACGTGACCGCTCCTTTCACCCTCACCAAACTGGCCGCCCGGCGGATGGTCGACACCGTCGGCGGTGGGGCCATCGTCAACATCTCGTCGCGCTCGGCCAGCATGACCCAGACGAGCTTCGCCGCCTACGGCACGGCCAAGGCTGCTCTCGATCGCCTCACCCGCAACATGGCGGCGGAGCTCGCCCCTCGCGTCAGGCTGAACGCCATCGACGTCGGCGGGGTGGCCACCAGGTCGCTCGACGTCGTCCTCACGGACGAGGGGCTGCGCCGGCAATTCATCGCCGCCACCCCCATGGGACGCCCGGGCCAGCCGGAGGACGTGGCCTGCGCCGTGCTCTACCTGGTATCCGACGCCAGCTCGTGGGTCACCGGCAAGGTCTTCGAGGTCGACGGGGGCACGGAAGCGCCCACCATCACCGTGCCCGTGCCGCCCCTGGAGCCGTCGTAGCCCCAACGGTGGGTGGCCCGAACCCCCGTCGGGCGCTCCCCTCCTCGTGGATCCACCGACCTCGGAGAATTGTGTCCGTCATGGCCGCACCGAACTGCCGAACAACACGTGACGGTACGACCACGCAAAGGCACCACAGGAAATGAACAGGAAAATCAGGAGCGAGATAGACGGGGGCCGATACCGTGGAGGGCAGTCATCTGGACGCGACGGGTGGTCGCGTGCCCATTCGACACCCTCTCTGGACGCCTTGTCGGTGGCAACCAAACAACAATGAAGTGAGTAACGCGCCGTGGGGCCCGGCGCAGTGCATTTGAGCCACCCATGAGCGGGCTCATAGCGTGCACGAATGGCCCCAGGGGGTTATGCGTTCTCGCTCGGCGCGCCCGCGGCGACGGGCGACACCGGAGATGACCTCATCCTCGAGCTCGAGCCGCAGCTCGCCATCATGCATCACGGCTTGGTGCGCGCCAGTGTGCTCGTCTCCTCGAGCAGCGGGATCGTCCCCGGCGACTGGTCGGACCCCAGGTTGTCAGCAGACTCGTCCCTCGCACCTCGGCCGCAGTTGTCACTGGGTCGGATCGACATCCTCAGCGCCATCCGCCGCGGCCGGGAACGGGAGAGGGCCCGGGTCAGGATCGAGCTCCGAGGCGGCGCCAGGGACGGGGTAGGTCGACTCGTCTTCCCGACGCACTTCGCCGGCGTCGGAGGGACGGTGCCGGGGGCGCTCGTTGCCGCATTGGCCCAACAGACAGCCGCCGACCTCGCCCAGGCGCGCTTCGAGGCGCCCGCGCTCGTCGGCGCGCTCCACCTTCACCACCTGGCCCCGACCAGCGCGCCCCACCCGGCGCCCTCCAGCGCGCCCCACCCGGCGCTCTCCGGCGCGCTCCATCCGGCGCCCTCCAGCGCGCACCAACTGACCCCGGCCAGCGGGCGCCACCTGACGCCCGCCAGGTCGACCCCCGTGGACGAGCGCCCGATCGTCACCGTGAGAGACGCCCGCCCGACGCGCCATCCGGCGGACACGGTGGGGCCGGTCCCGAGCTGGCCGAAGGGTGACGGTGGAGCAGGCAGCGCTTGGTGGGCGGGTACGTGGCCCCCCACGGCCGGAGATCGGCGAGCCGCCCCGAGCGCGCTCGGTGACCTGCGTCCGCCGGCGACCAGGGCCGAGGCGGCGGCGACCGACGGCGCCGGCCACGAGCGCCCGCCCGCCGCCAGCGAGGGCCCGGGTCCCAGCCCCGACTCGGTGAGGCCGCACACCGCCAGCGAGGGCCCGGTCCCAGCCCCGACTCGGTCACGCCGCACAGCGTTGCCAACCGGGACAGGGCGCTTCGGCGCCTGGGCCCGGCGACACAACACACCAGGCGGCGCGCCGCGGCGGGGATATGGGTCATCGCCGCCTGCGGCCTGGCCCTGAGCGCGCTGTGGGCCGGTGCGGCCAACGCCACGGGGTCTCGCGCGAAGCACGAGGTCCGTGCCGACAGAGCTTCGCAGGCCGCGGTGTCGATCACCCCAGCCGTGCCACCGACCACGACCACGACGACCACCACGACGACCACGACCACCACGACGACCACGACCACCACGACCCTGCCACCCCGCTCCGTCCCCGCAGCAGCGCCGACCTCGTCTTCTGCGTCCACTGCCGATCTCACCAGCCGACCAGGGTGGGGTTGTGCCGCAGCTCTCGCCTATCTGGAGGCACACGCCGCACCCGGATTCACGTCGGTGTGCCCCGGCCCGGCCAACGGCTATCAGGGGACGACGGTGGCCTACTACGACAACGGCGTGGTCACCGGCACCATCAGCATCGTGGTCCCGTGCCCGGCCTCTTACATGAACGAAGCCCACAACTCCTGGGTGCTGCGGTCGAAGTACCTGGGCACTCCCATCCCCGACGGGCTTGGCCCGGTCATCGACCCCTTCGGCTACTGCAGCTGATCACCGCGGCGTTGCCGGCGAGGCAACCGGGCGTTCTTCGTCCTCTGCACTGCGTCGTCGCGATGGGGAAGCGACCGCCCGCTCTCCGTGAGGGACCAGCGAGCATGGCGGGACCTCGCGTGCATCTTCTCTATGATCGGCGCCATTGCTTGGCTGATGGCTGTGGCCAATCAAAAAGGGGGGGTCGCAAAGACCACGACCGCGCATTCGCTCGGCTATGCCTTAGTCGAGCTCGGTCGCCGTGTCCTCCTCGTCGACTTGGACCCCCAAGCGTGCCTGACCTACTCCGTGGGCATCGATCCCGAGACCCTCGAGAAATCTCTCTACGACGTACTGGTCCGCCGGACGGCCGCATTGGAGGCGCTGCAACCGGTGGCCGACGTCCCGGGCCTGGCCATCCTCCCGGCCACCGTCGACCTGGCGGCCGCCGAGATCCATCTCCTCACCCGCCCCGGCCGGGAGCACGCCTTGGCCCATGCCCTGTCCAAGGTCGTCGACGACTACGACTACGTGATGATCGACTGCCCACCTTCGTTGGGTGTCCTCACCATCAACGCCCTTACAGCCGCACAGGAGGTGCTCGTACCCTTCCAGTGCGAGACGTTGAGTGTCCGGGGGGTCCATCAACTTCTCGAGATGATCGACGACGTTCGAGCCTTCACCAATGCCGCACTCGTCGTGAGAGGTGGGATCGCCACCATGTTCGATCGACACACCTGCCACAGCCGATCCATGCTCGACCAGGTCATGAGCGAGTACGGCCTCTTCGTGCTCAGCCCCCCGGTGCGAAAGTCGGTCCGCTTCGCCGAGGCCCCGGAGCGCAGTCGCTGCATCGTGCAGCACGCCCCTCGTTCCCCCGGGGCTGAGGCCTATCGATCGCTGGCCCTGCAACTGGACACGGCGATCTCCGCCAACGCCGCCGTGATTCCCGGTCCCGGCGGCGTCGTCAGCGCCCTCGACCGACCCGAAGAGACCGTGGCCCTCTGAAGCACTTCGGCATCAACGGCACGGGACCTGGCCACCGTCCTCGGTCCGGCCCTGACCCGTCGCCGACGCCGAGACCATCGGAGCGCTGACCGGCTGCCACCGGCCGCTCAGGAAAGCCATGGTCACGTCGCTCGTGAGCAGGGCTCGGTGGAGGACAGGGCCGAGCTCGTAATCCCAGTGCGTTCGCACCGTGACTCGGGCCACACCGGCGGAGCCGGCGGATACGACGAAGCGGCAGCCCAGGGCCCGGGCTTCGCTCCTGCCGGCATCGTTGCCCACCAGAGCTGCGGCCAACCCCAATATGGACGAGTCGGCCGCCCTCTCGGCCTGGGCGACCTGGC
>JASHZK010000323.1 GCA_030042575.1 Acidimicrobiales bacterium | reverse complement strand
ACCGGCCAGCGCCTGACCGGCCAGCGCCCGACCGGCCAGAGGCGCCGCAGGACCGCCGGGTAGCGTCGACGTCGGTGGACGACGGCCTGGTCGACCTGCGCAGCGATACGGTCACCCGGCCCACGGCCGCCATGCGCCGGGCCATGGCCGGCGCCGAGGTGGGCGACGACGGCTATGGCGAGGACCCCACGGTCCGCGCTCTGGAGGAGGCCTACGCCGAGCGGGTGGGCAAGGACGCCGCCGTGTTCGTGCCTTCGGGGACCATGGCCAACCAGATCGCCTTGCGGGTCCTGTGCCCCCCGGGAGCCCTGGTGGTCGCCGGGCGCCGCCAGCACGTCGTCATCTACGAGGAGGGGGCTTCCGCCGTCAACGCCGGCGTGCAGATCCACCCGGTCGACGACGAGGACGGGACCTTCTCCCCGGACGCGGTGCGGTGGGTGGCCGAGGCCGCCCGGCACCACCAGCCGGCGCCGGGTCTGGTCTGCGTCGAGCAGACCCACATGCCTTCAGGTGGCCGCCTCTGGAGCGTCCCCGCCCTGGAGGCGGTGAGCGAAGCGGCCGACGGGCTGCCCCTCCACATGGACGGCGCCCGTCTCTTCAACGCCGAGGTGTCGAGCGGATCCCCGGCGGCTTCGTTCGCCGCTCCGGTCACCACGGTGATGTCGTGCCTGTCCAAGGGGCTGTGCGCTCCGGTGGGCTCGGTGCTGGCCGGGCCGAAAGAGGTGGTCGAGCAGGCCCGGCAGGTCCGCCAGCGTCTGGGCGGCACCATGCGCCAGGCCGGCGTGCTGGCCGCCGCCGGCCTCGTGGCGCTGGCCGACATGGTCGAGCGCCTGGCCGAGGATCACCAGCGAGCCCAGAGGCTGGCCTCGGCCGTGGCCGAGCGCTGGCCCGACGCCGTCGGCGACCCCGTCACCGTCCCGACCAACCTCGTCGTCTTCCACCACGACGATCCCAGCCGCCTGCTGGCGCACCTCCGGGCCGAAGGGGTGCTGGCCGGAACCATCGCCCCGGGCGTGGTGAGGCTGGTGACCCACCACGACGTGGACGACGCCGGCATCGACCGGGCCGTCAAGGCCCTGGCCTCGGCGCCATGAGCACGACCAACGACGCCATGAGCACGACCAACGAGAGGCGCGCCACGAACGGGGGGAAGCCCACCAGGGCCTCCGGGGGGCCGGGCGCCCACCACCTCTAAGCTGGCCGGACCGACGAGGAAGCGGACAGCCAACCAGGAGGCGACTGCCGTGGCCACCGACATCCCGGCTCTTCTCGGCGACGAGGCCGAGGCCCTGCTCACCTACACGTGCAAAGGGGTGACCGCCGACGAATTGACCCTGCCCGGTCCCGACGTGGCCGACCGGGTGATGCGCGACAGCGACCGGTCGGTGGCCGTGGTGCGCAACCTGGCCTCGTTGTACCGCCACGGGCGCCTGGGCGGTACCGGATACCTCTCCATCTTGCCGGTGGACCAGGGCATCGAGCACTCGGGCGCGGCCAGCTTCGCCAAGAACCCCGCCTATTTCGACCCCGCCAACCTGTGCGAGCTGGCGCTGGCCGCCGATTGCTCGGCCATCGCCACCACCCTGGGCGGGCTGGGGATCGTGGCCCGGCGCTACGCCCATCGCATCCCCTTCATCGTCAAGCTCAACCACAACGACTTCCTGCACTATCCCAATACCTACGACCAGGTGATGTTCGGCTCCGTGCGCCAAGCGGCCGACCTGGGGGCGGTCGGGGTCGGCGCCACCGTCTACTTCGGATCCGACCAGAGCGATCGCCAGATCCAAGAGGTGCGCCACGCCTTCGCCCAGGCGCACCAGATGGGCCTGTTCACCGTCCTGTGGTGCTACCTGCGCAACCCGGCCTTCAAGACGCCCGAGGCCGACTACGAGTTGTCGGCCGACCTGACGGGCCAGGCCAACCACATCGGGGTCACCCTGGAGGCCGACCTCATCAAGCAGAAGCAGCCCGAGAACAACGGCGGCTACCCGGCGCTCAAATTCGGCAGGACCGACCCCTTGGTCTACGACCAGCTGACGGCCGACAACCCCATCGACTGGACGCGCTGGCAGGTGCTGAACTGCTACGCCGGCCGCATCGGGCTCATCAACTCGGGAGGAGAGTCGAAGGGGGCGCACGACCTGGCCGACGCCGTGCGAACCGCGGTCATCAACAAGCGGGCCGGCGGCACCGGTCTCATCGTGGGGAGAAAATCGTTCCGGCGCCCGTTGGCCGAGGGCGTGGAGCTGCTCCACGCCGTCCAGGACGTCTTCCTCGACCCCTCGGTCACCGTCGCCTGACCGGAAGCTCCCGGCGGCGGGGGCCGAGCAGCGACGTGAGCAGGGCCTGACCGGGCTCGGGAAGGGCCCGGGGCTGGAAACTATGCTCGGAAGCCGGAGGGGTCAGTGTCGACCACAACCGAACAGCACCAGCACGTCACCGTCGAGCTCGACCGCGTCGTCATCCGCTTCGCCGGGGACTCCGGCGACGGCATGCAGCTGACCGGGAACCAATTCACCACCGTCAGCTCGCTGTTCGGCAACGACACCGCCACCCTGCCCGACTTCCCGGCGGAGATCCGGGCCCCAGCGGGGACCCTGGCCGGGGTCTCCGCCTTCCAGGTCCACATCTCGGACCACGACATCCTCACTCCGGGCGACGCCCCCAGCGTGCTGGTGGCCATGAACCCCGCCGCCCTCAAGGCCAACCTGGGGGCGGTGGCCCCGGGAGGGACCCTCATCGTCAACGTCGACGCCTTCGAGGAGCGGGCCCTGGAGAAGGCGGGGTACCCCTCCAACCCGCTCACCGACGGCTCACTGGCCGGCTACACCGTCTACGAGGTGCCCATGACCTCGCTCACCATGCAGGTGGGCAAAGAGGCGGGCGTCAAGCCCCGCGACGCCGAGCGGTCCAAGAATTTCTTCGCCCTGGGCCTGGTGTCCTGGCTCTACAGCCGGCCCACCGACCCGACCCTCGAGTGGATCCGCAACCGCTTCAAGGCCGACGCGCTCATTTGCGACGCCAACACCCGGGCCTACAAGGCGGGTTACCACTTCGGCGAGACGGCCGAGTTGTTCGAGTCGAACTACCAGGTGCGTCCGGCGCAGCTGGAGGCGGGCACCTACACCAACATCACCGGCAACACGGCGCTGGCATGGGGGCTCATCGCCGCCGCCCACCAGGCCGGCCTTTCGCTGTTCCTCGGCTCCTATCCCATCACCCCGGCCTCCGACATCCTCCACGAGCTGTCCAAACAGAAGCACTTCGGGGTGCGCACCTTGCAGGCCGAGGACGAGATCGCCGGCATCGGCGCCGCCATCGGCGCCGCCTTCGGCGGGGCCCTCGGGGTCACCACCACCAGCGGGCCCGGCATCGACTTGAAGTCCGAGTCGATCGGCCTGGCCGTCAGCCTGGAGCTGCCCCTGGTGGTGATCGACATCCAACGAGGTGGGCCTTCCACCGGGCTTCCCACCAAGACCGAGCAGTCCGACCTCCTCCACGCCATGTACGGGCGCCACGGGGAATCCCCGGTGCCCATCGTGGCCGCCAAGACCCCCTCGCACTGCTTCGAGGCGGCCCTGGAGGCGGCGCGCATCGCCATCACCTATCGCACACCGGTGTTCCTCCTCTCCGACGGGTACCTGGCCAACGGCTCGGAGCCTTGGCGCCTGCCCGACGTCGAGGCCCTGCCCGAGATCGACCCCGCCTTCGCCACCGCCCCCGACGGCGAACCAGGCGACGGGACCGAGCCCTTCCAGCCCTACCGCCGCGACCAGCGGACACTGGCGCGGCCGTGGGCGCGGCCGGGGACGCCCGGCCTCGAGCACCGCATAGGCGGCCTGGAGAAGGCCGACGTGACCGGAGACGTGTCCTACGACCCGGCCAACCACGAACGCATGACCCGTCTGCGCGCCGCCAAGGTGGCCGGCATCGTCGCCTCCCTGCCGCCCGTCGAGGTGGACGACGCCGCCGGTCCCGGCGGCTCGCCCGTGCTGCTCCTCGGATGGGGGTCGACCTACGGGGCCATCGGGGCGGCGGTGCGGCGGGTGCGGGCCCGCGGGCTGCAGGTGGCCCACGCCCATCTGATGCACCTCAACCCCTTCCCGTCCAACCTGGGCGACGTGTTGCGGGCCTACGACAGCGTCCTCGTGCCCGAATCCAACCTGGGCCAGCTGGTCAAGCTGGTGCGGGCCGAGTACCTGGTCGACGCCGGTTCCCTCACCAAGGTCCAGGGACTGCCGTTTCGGGCCGCCGAGATCGAAGGCGCCGTCCTGGAGCTCCTCGGGGTGGACCCCGAGGCGGTGGCCGCTGTCCCCAAGGAGGACGTCGCCAGTTGACCGACACCGCCGTCCCCCTCACCACCCGCAAGGACTGGACCTCGGACCAGGAGGTTCGTTGGTGCCCCGGCTGTGGGGACTACTCCATCCTGGCCGCCTTGCAGATGCTGCTGCCCGAGCTCGGAGTGCGGCGCGAGAGCACGGTGTTTGTCTCGGGCATCGGCTGTGCCGCCCGCTTCCCCTATTACATGAACACCTACGGGGTGCACTCCATCCACGGGCGGGCGCCGGCCATGGCCACCGGCTTGGCCATCACCCGTCCCGACCTGGACGTGTGGGTGGTCACCGGTGACGGCGACGCCCTGTCCATCGGGGGAAACCACCTCATCCACGCCCTGCGGCGCAACGTGAACATCACCATCCTGTTGTTCAACAACCAGATCTACGGCTTGACCAAGGGCCAGTACTCGCCCACCTCCGAGCAGGGCAAGGTCACCAAGTCCACCCCCTTCGGCTCGCTGGAGACCCCGTTCAATCCCATCAGCCTGGCCCTGGGAGCGGAGGCCACCTTCGTGGCCCGTACTCACGACATGGATCGCAAGCACATGCAGGAGACCTTCCGCCGGGCGCACGACCATGTCGGTGCCTCCTTCGTCGAGATCTACCAGAATTGCAACGTCTTCAACGACGGCGCCTTCGAGAAGATCACCGGACGGGACGTGCGCG
>JASHZK010000322.1 GCA_030042575.1 Acidimicrobiales bacterium | reverse complement strand
AATTCCTTCATGCCGCCCTAGTCCTTTGTGCGAGCCCGAGACAATATATCAAGCGGCTTATTCAGGCTGGCGATTTCTTGACAGCTTGCGAATTGCTCGAGAACAAGCTCGGCGATCAGTGGGTGCCTCTGCTCGAGGCGAAGTTCTCTGCGCCGCAGTACCAACCAGCTGAACTACATAAAGCTATTTTTGAACTCGATACGCGGCTTGTCCTAACTCAGAATTTCGACAAGATCTACGATGTATTCGCGCAAAACGAGACGCATGGTGCCACCGTTGTTAAGGCGTATTACGATGCCGATACTCCGCGTGTACTGAGGGGTAACCAACGAGCTGTGATCAAAGTACACGGCTCAATCGACGAACCATCAAAGATGGTCTTTACCAGAGAAGACTACGCTCGAATTCGCCAAGAGCATCGCTCCTTTCAGGCACTGATGGACGCCCTGTTTCTTACCCAAACCTTTCTTTTTCTTGGGTGCAGTTTGGCGGATCCGGACCTTCGGCTCTTTTTGGAGCAACACGCCTATGCACATCCCTCGGCGCCCTCTCATTTTATGACTACCCCAAAGGGTGAGTTGCACGAGGGTTTAGATGACTCCGTTAGGCGCAATATGAACATTCGCCTTCTCAGATATGACCCTGCTGACTCTCACAAGGAGCTACTTGATTCGACGATCGCACTCGGCACGGCTGTAGCTGCCCTCCGAGACGAGATCGCTCTCAGACAGGATTGGTGAATTCAACGGCTCGAGAACTTGGATGTAACGAGGTGAAGGATCTGATCGCCAATCAGGTGCTCCGAACAGGGGATGACCTCTATCCCTAAATGTGGCACTCGCTGGTGGGATGGCGATGACGTCGGGGCGATGATGCGATCAAGGGCCCACAAAAGGGCCCGGCAGGGTTCTCCAGGCTGATGTCATCACCCTCGAGCATCGGAGAGCCCTCAGTGCCGCGCGCCCGATGCTGAAGGGTGAGGACCTTCGGGTTATGAGACCGTTCCGAGGTGTCTACCCTCTGAAATCCCGTGTGTTCCTCTCCCTTTGATTTCCCTATCTAGCTGGACTTCTGTAGGAATCACTGCTCGGAGCAGGTCTGGATCTGTGGACGACTCAGGGACCACAGTAGGGATTTTGTAGGGATGAGTGGACTTGACCCGGTTCGACGGACTGGTTTGTTGTGTTGATCATGCCGCCTGACGGTCAGCGGTGTGGTGGATCTCCTCCCATTCGGCGGGGCTGCGGTATCCGAGCGAGCTGTGCAGCCGGCGGAGGTTGTACCAACCCTCGATGTAGTCGAAGACGGCGCGCCGCAGTCCCTGGCGCGTCGGCCACGCCCTGGTGTCGATGAGCTCGCGCTTGATGGTGGCGAAGAAGCTCTCGGCCACGGCGTTGTCCCAGCATTCACCGGCCAATCCGATCGACAGCACCACGCCGTTGGCCCGGGCCAGATCGGCGTAGTCCTTGCTCGCGTACTGACATCCCCGGTCCGAGTGGAAGATGACCCCAGGCCCGGGCCGGCGGGTCGTGAAGGCCATCTCCAGCGCCTCTTCCACCAGCTCAGTGCGCATGTGGTCGGCCAGCGCCCACCCGACCACCCGGCGACTTCCCAGGTCGATCACCGTGGCCAGATAGGCCCAGCCCTCCCAGGTCATGACGTAGGTGATGTCGCCCACATAGCGGCGGTCGATCTCGGCGCACGGGCCGAAGTGGCGCTGGATCAGGTCCTTGGCCGCCTCCGCCACGGGGTCGGGCACCGTGGTCTTGCGCCAGCGCCTCTTGGCCCGGCCCTCGAGGCCCGCCTGGGCCATGAGCCGGCGCACCCGGCGCTTGCCGACCTCGAGGCCCTGCTTGCGCAGGGCTTTGTGCACCCGCAGGTACCCGTAGGTGCCCTTGGACTCGGCGTGGACGGCGGTGATCTCCTCCGTCAGCTCGGCGTCGGTGACCTCTCTGGCCGAGGGGACGGCCTTCTTGCGCTCGTAGTAGGCGGACTTGGAGACCTGGAACAGCTCACAGCAGCGACACACGCTGTGACCTGCAGCTTCCTCCGCCTCGATGAAGGGGTCCATCCTCACCGGGTCTCCTTGGCGAAGAAAGCCGTTGCCCGCTTCAAGATGCCGACGTCCTCACGGAGCTGGCGGTTCTCTCGGCGCAGCTCCACGAGCTCCTTGTGCTCCTCGGTGCTGAGCCCGGCACGATCGCCAGCGTCGATCTCGGCCTGGTGCACCCAGGCACGCACCGCCGTCTCCGTCAGGTCGAACTCCCGGGCCACCTGGGCGATCGTGCGGTCGCCGGCACGGCAGCGATCGACGATGTCAGCCTTGAACTCCGGGGTGAACGACCGACGGGGACGGGGCTTCTTCTTCCGTTCCATGGTCTCCATGATGGGCATCCTTTCTGGTGCTTCGCACCTGATGGTGGATGTCCGTCAAACCGGGAGAAGCCCAGAGAACGACCTTCGGGTTACGTGCGGGTTGCAGGGCAGTGGCCTGACACCAGGGCCATCACTCCGGAGGCGGCAAAGGCGATCGAGGGCATCAGATGAGGAACTCGCTGTCCACCGCCACGCCCGACGGATCACTGGCAGTCCGCGTACCGGCGCTGACCGGTGTCTGGCTAGCGGGGCAAGACCGTCCTGGCGGCACCCCTTCCCGTAGCATCTCCTCATGAACTTGGAGCGTTTCCAGCCTCTGAGCAGGAGATTTGCGGCGGGAGGAGCATTCTGATGGCCCGTCAGAGCAAGAACGGGGAGCCGCTTGGCTTTGAGGACACCCTGTGGAAGGCCGCGGACAAGCTCCGGGGGTCCATGGACGCAAGCGAGTACAAGCACGTCGTCCTTGGGCTCGTCTTCCTCAAGTACATCGACGACTCCTTCTCGGAGCGACGGGACAGGCTCGCTGCCGACCTCACCGCCGAGGGCTTCGAGGGAGACACGCTCGCGGGGCTCCTGGAGTCTCGTGACGAGTACACCGCCGAGGGCGTGTTCTGGGTTCCCCCCGAGGCTCGGTGGGAGTACCTCCAAGCCCATGCGAAGCAGCCGGAGATAGGCAAGCTCGTCGACAACGCCATGGACCAGGTGGAGGTCGATAACCCCAGTCTCCGAGGTGTGCTGCCCAAGACCTACTCTCGGCCCGCGCTCGACCAGCGACGCCTCGGCGAGTTGGTCGATCTGATCGCCGGGATCGGGGTCGGGTCCGCCGAGCACCGAGAGAAGGACATCCTCGGTCGGGTGTACGAGTACTTCATCGGTCGCTTCGCTTCGGCCGAAGGAAAGGGTGGTGGCGAGTTCTATACGCCGCGCTCCGTCGTGAAGCTCCTCGTTGAGATGATCGAGCCGTACCGGGGGCGAGTCTACGACCCGTGTTTCGGTTCCGGCGGCATGTTCGTGCAATCCGAGAGTTTCGTGGAGGCTCACGGCGGCAAACGAAACGACATCTCCATCTTCGGCGAGGAGCTGAACGACACCACGTGGCGCCTCGGGAAGATGAACCTCGCTATCCGGGGGATCGAGACCGACCTGGGACCTCGCTGGGGCGACAGCTTCCACGATGACCTTCACCCTGACCTCAAGGCCGACTACATCCTGGCTAATCCCCCGTTCAATATCTCGGACTGGGGAGGTGATCGGCTACGAGACGACCCCCGGTGGGTGTACGGAGCCCCACCAGTTGGAAATGCCAACTACGCATGGCTTCAACACATGGCACATCACCTCTCCCCACGTGGCGTCGCCGGCATCGTGCTGGCAAATGGATCACTGTCT
>JASHZK010000321.1 GCA_030042575.1 Acidimicrobiales bacterium | reverse complement strand
GAGGACCTGGTGGCCGAGCGCACCAGGCATATCAACCGTCTGCGCTGGCACCTCCACGAGCTCGACCCCGCCTGGGACCCCAGGCCCCGCTCGCTCGGGGCCTACAAGAACCTGGCTGCCGTCGCCGGCCGTCTGGCGGAGATGGAGGGAATGGTGCCCCGCATCGCCGCCGAGCTGACCGAGCGCATCCGCGGGCTGACGGTGACCATCAAGGCCCTGGAAAAAGAGATCTCCCTCCGCATCATCACCCAGGCGCCGGCTCTGCTGGCGCTGGTCGGCGTGGCGGGGCTCACGGCAGCGAAGATCGTGGCCGAGGTGGCCGACGTGAGGAGGTTCCGCTCTCGAGAAGCTTTTGCCCGCCACAACGGCACCGCCCCCTTGCCCGTGTGGTCGGGACGAGCGGATCGTTACCGGCTGTCTCGCACCGGCAACCGCCAGCTCAACTGTGCACTGCACCGAATCGCCATCACCCAAGGCCGTTGTCACCAAGAGGCAATCGAGTACCTCAAGCGTCGGGAGGCGGCCGGCAACTCCCACTGTGAAGCACTCCGCGTCCTTAAAAGACGCCTGTCAGATGTCGTCTATCGAGCTCTCATGGCCGATGCCGAGCCGTCTCCGGCTTGCGTGCCCATGGCGGCTTGACATAGGAGCAAGCCATGGCCTCGAAGACCCCTGTTCACGTCACCGTCACCGGTGCCGCCGGCCAGATCGGCTACGCACTGCTCTTCCGCATCGCCTCGGGCCAGCTCCTCGGAGCGGACCAGCCCCTGGTGCTGCGGCTCCTCGAGATCGAGCCGGCCATGGGTGCGCTCCACGGCGTGGTCATGGAGCTCGAGGACTGTGCCTACCCGCTCGTGGCCGGGATCGAGGCCACGTCGGACCTCAAGACCGCCTTCGACGGCACGTCGTGGGCGCTGCTCGTGGGATCCGTCCCCCGCAAGGCGGGCATGGAGAGAAACGACCTGCTCACCGTCAACGGCGGCAGCTTCGGTCCCCAGGGTGAGGCCATCGGCGCCCACGCCGCCCCCGACGTGCGGGTGCTCGTGGTGGGCAATCCGTGCAACACCAATTGTCTCATCGCCCGATCCCATGCTCCCGACGTCCCCGACGACCGGTGGTTCGCCATGACCAGGCTCGACCAGAACCGGGCCCGGAGCCTCGTGGCCCGGCGCACCGGTGTGCCGGTGTCGGCGGTGCAGGCCCTGGCCATCTGGGGGAACCACTCCTCCACGCAATTCCCCGACTTCGAGAACGCCGTCATCGACGGGCGTCGCCTCACCGACGTGGTGGCGGACCGATCGTGGCTCCAAGGCGAGTTCATCACCACCGTCCAGCAGCGTGGGGCCGCCATCATCGAAGCCCGTGGGGCGTCATCGGCCGCCTCGGCGGCCAACGCCGTCATCGACTCCGTGCGCAGCGTCCTCGAGCCGACACCTCCCGGTGAAACGGTGTCCTTGGCGGTGGTGTCCCACGGGGAGTACGGAGCCCCCGAGGAGCTGGTGTTCGGCTACCCCGTGCGCAGCGACGGCAAGAGCTGGCAGGTCGTCGAAGGGCTGTCCCACAGCGACTTCGCCCGTGAGCGCATCGGCGCCACCACCGACGAGCTCGAATCCGAGCGCCGGGCCGTGGAGGACCTGCTCCTCGGGCCCGTGTGAGCCGGGACGGGCGCAGCTCGATCAGACGGTGGCGGGCTCCGGGAGCTCGATGCCCACGCGCTTGAGGAAGGCCAGCTTGCGGGCCAGGGCGCTGCGCCAGGCGTCGAGGTCGGCCTCGAAGTGGGCTCGGTCACCCTCCTCGTAGGCGTGCTCCAACTCGTCGAAGGCGGCGTCCTCGGCGTCGAGAAGCTCGCGGTATCGACGAAGGGCCTGGTCGTCCAGCACACCGGGCAGCGTCACGGGACCTCCCCCTTCCGGCACCCGGGCGGGTGCCTTCCCCCCGAGCCTATCCGGGAGGGGTCGCCTCGGCCCGGGCGGCGGCGTCGGCTGCGCTCGTCTTCGTCCTGCGCAGGATCTTGCGACCCAGCCACGACAGCGGGTCGTAGGAGGCGTCCACCACCCGCTCCTTCAGGGGGATGATGGCGTTGTCGGTGATGCGGATGAGCTCAGGGCACACCTCGGTGCAGCACTTGGTGATGTTGCAATAGCCGATGCCCATCTCCTGACGGATGAATTCGCGCCGGTCGAGGGTGTCGAGGGGATGGGACTCGAGCTCCATGAGCCGGATGAAGAACCGTGGCCCGGCGTAGGCCGCCTTGTTCTCCTCGTGGTCCCGGATGACGTGGCAGACGTCCTGGCACAAGAAGCACTCGATGCACTTGCGGAATTCCTGACCCCGCTCGATGTCGATCTGCATCATGCGATGGGTCCCGTCGGCGGTGGGCTCCTCGGGCGAGAAGGGGGGGATGCGCCGGGCCACCTCGTAGTTGAACGAGACGTCGGTCACCAGGTCGCGGATGATGGGGAACGTGCGCATGGGGGCCACCGTGACCGGCTGGCCGGGCGGCAACTCGTCCACTCGGGTCATGCACATGAGCCGGGGCACGCCGTTGATCTCGGCCGAGCACGACCCGCACCTGCCCGCCTTGCAGTTCCAGCGACAGGCCAGGTCCGGCGCGGGCCCGGCCTGGATGCGGTGGACGACGTCGAGGACCACCTCGCCTTCCACCTCGGGCATCTCGTAGTCGGTGAAGGTGCCGCCGCCGGCGTCGCCCCGCCACACCCGCATGACGACGGTGTCGTTCGACGGGGCCATCAGCGCTCCTCCTCGAGCAGGCTCGCCAGCTCGGCCGGCATGGGCAAGATGGGTTCGGGGCCGATGGTGAGCCCGGCGGTGGGCGACAGCCGCTGCACGTAGTTGAGCTTGCCCAGCTCGGGATCGGCTTTGGCGTAGTCGTCGCGGG
>JASHZK010000320.1 GCA_030042575.1 Acidimicrobiales bacterium | reverse complement strand
CGTCGGCCACAGATTGGTCGCCCGTGTGACCGATGCCCGTCCACACCGGCACCGGGTGCGTGCCGACGGCTCGGGCCACCATCTCGGTGTCGAAGGCAGCCAGATCCGCCTTGGCTCCTCCCCCGCGCACCACAACGGTGATGTCACATCCAGAACGGGCAACCGTGGCCAGTCCGTTGGCGATCGACGCCGGAGCGCGGGCGCCCTGGACGTGAACCACCGCCAGCAGCACGGTGAAGGCCAGGCCCGACCCACGCAGCTGGCCCACGAAGTCGTCGAATCCCTCGGTGCCAGGGCTGGCCACCAACCCCACAACCAACGGGACCACCGGTACGGCCAGCCCGGCGTTGCGCCGCAACAGGCCTTCGGACTCCAAGGTGGCGATCAGCGCAGCCCGCTGGGCGGCCATACGGCCGAGGAGGGCCGAGACGTCGATCTCGGCGGCGATGAAGTTCACCTGGGCTCGGGGGGCATAGAGCTCGACCCGGCCCCGCAGGGTCACCACCACACCGGGTTGCAGGACGATCCCCTGGGCGGACAGCATCCGGCGGATGGGTCCCCAGGTGGTGCGCCAGCAGTTGACCTTGAGCACCGGGCGGTCCCGACCCCGGGGCGTATCGGGATCCGCCAACTCCATGTAGCAGTGCCCACTGCGGTGCTGGTCGATGCTCTGGATCTCGCCGCGCACCCATGTCCCGGGTCCTCGGGGGAAGGCCCCGGCCACCGCCCCCTGCACCTTGGCCATGAGAGCACCGATCGAGAGCACGCTGCGGCGCTCATCGGGCCACAGCTCGTCCATGGTGCCGGCCGGCGGGATCAAGGGCTCTACCCTACCCAGGGGTGTCCGCCGTTCTCGGCTCCTGGCACACTGGAGGCTGACGGTGAGCCGGCCGGGTGGCCGCGGCCCGGGCCCGCATGGCGGGGACCGGGTCGAGGAAGGTCGGGGCTCCGCAGGGCAGGGTGCTGGCTAGCGGCCAGTCGGGGCGACCCGCAGGAAAGTGCAACAGAGAGCAGACCGCCGATGGCGAGCTTGGGCCCGCACAGGCAAGGGTGAAACGGTGCGGTAAGAGCGCACCAGCGGCCGGGGCGACCCGGCCGGCTCGGTAAACCCCACCCGGAGCAAGGTCAAAATGTGGGACAGAGTGGCCCGCTCGGCTTCCCGAGAGGGAGGCGGTCCCCAGGTGGACCGCTCAGATGGATGGCCACCGGCGTTCCCCCGGGAACGTCACAGAACCCCGCCTACAGGCCGGCTCACCGTCACGTCGTTTCATCACCGGCAGAAAGACCGACCAAAACCGAGCGGGCCGGAAGGCCACCACGAGGGCACCGACGGCGAAACCGTGCCGAGGAATCGTCCAGACACGGGAGCACACCCGGCTCTCCGGCACACCGAGCCGTCTCCCACGAGCTCGCCTCCTTGCTGTGCCGAGGGCTACGGGCAGGGTGTAACGGTGGACGCTGCGTGGTCGCCGACACAACGGAACCAAAAAAGCGCCGGACAACGGGTCCTCCGCCCCTCGAATAACCCTTTGTCCCGGCGGTCGGGTGGTAGCACCTGAGCCGACAAGGGGGTCGCGATGAACGAGGACGGCGTTGCGCGCTGGCAGCACCGGAGTCGAGGCGATTCCAGCGGCGAGCCCGTCGACGTGCAGCGGCTCTTGCCACCGATGGTTTCGCAACAGGGAGAAGAAGGCCCAGAGGAGTCGCCGGGTCGCCACAGGTGGTTCCAACCGCTCCGACGGTGGGCACGATCCTCGAGGTCGTCCGGGCAACGGAACCGGGCACCGAGATAGACGTCACTTGTAGCGCACGGGGCCTTCGACCCTTTCCCCACCCATGAGACGGTGCCAGGATTGGGAGTGCGAGCCGCCCTCGGGGCTCCTTCGGGGGGTGATGAACATGCGGAGACTGAGCACCGTTCTTGCCGCTGTGGTGATGGGCGTGTTCTCCGGTGCCGGCGTGGCCACGGCAGCCTCTCCGTCCCCCACCCGTGGCACGATCACCGTCACCTTCCACGACGAAGGACACTCCTACACGATGCACCGAGGGGAACACCTCGACGTGCGGCTCCATGGTCCGGGTATCTCCAGCTGGACCGAACCCAGCAGCTCGAGTACAGCCGTGCTGAAGCAGCTCTCGGGGACGTCGGGTGAGACCGCTACCGCCGTTTTCGTTGCCGCCAGCAGTGGGAGTGCGAGCGTGACGGCGATCGGCACTCCGGGTTGTGCGCCGGAGTGTCCGCTACTGGTGCTCTTCGACGTGAAGATCACCGTCAAGGGTTGATGACGTCCGGCCGGGCTTCCTCCCCGTTCCATCTCGTCCTCCACCGCCGGGCCCGCCCCATCTGCGCTGCGCCGCTGTGCAGTGCCAAACTGCACCCATGACCACTACGGACCTCGGCACCCAGAGCCCCGAGCGAGAGCTGCTCACCGGCTTCCTGGACTGGTACCGCACCATCGTCGAACAGAAGGTGGAAGGGCTGTCACTGGCCGAGGCCAGTCGACAACTCACGCCGAGCGGTCTGAGCGCTCTGGGTGTCGTCAAGCATCTGGGGTGGGTGGAGTACTACTGGTTCCGCTACGTCCTCGTTGGTGAGGACGTCGCGGCGCCGCCTCGGGTCAACGACGACAACGCCATCCAGTTCCGCATCGAGCCCGAGGACACCATGGACTCGGTGCTGACCTTCTACCGGGAGCAGTGTGAGCACGCTCGGCACATCACGTCGGCGAAGTCGCTCGATGATGTCGGTGTCCGACAGAGCCGGGTGGCGGACTTCGTCAGCCTGCGGTGGGTGCTCGTCCATATGATCGAGGAGACCGCCCGTCATGCCGGACATCTCGACTTGATGCGTGAACAACTCGACGGAAGGACAGGCTACGCCTGAATCGTTTCAGGATGGATCACCCGTCGGTGGTGTTTCGCCAGCGGCCCACTCCTCTCCACGTGCATCTCAATTCAGGCCGGGATCTCGTTGTACAGCCCGCTGAACACGATCGTGGTGGCCGGGTCTGCTTCGGTAACGGATGAGGCGATGGCCAGGCCCTCGGGATCGTTCTCCCAGGCACCGCTCAAACGTCCCCACGCCCGCACGCTTCCGAACTCCCAGCTCGACATGAGAAGTCCGCTGCCGAGACCGGCATAGCCGAGCCGGAACACCCGGGCGTTGGTGGCACCGTTGGACTCCACGAAGTCACAGACCCGCCGGGCCATGGCCATGGCGGCCTCGATATAGCCGGGTGTGGGCCGGCTCACATGGATCTCCACAACTGATCCCCGGCCCCTTCGCGGGGTCCGTCCGAGCGGGATCTCCGAAGCGAGGCTCTGCTGCTCGATCACCACCGGGCTTTCTGCCGATTGGGCACGGGCCAACAGGGTCTGGATCTCCGCATCCTGGCCTGCCGCCTCGGCGTAGTCGACGTACGCCTCCATGTCCTCGAACTCTGTCGAGTACACATTCAGCCCCGTGGATTCTCCCGCCAGCGTCGCCGTCAACAGCCTCCCGGTGGTGACGCCCAGACGCTCGTTGATCTTGCTGAGCTCCCGGGTCATGGACATGACATCCTCAAGGCGCCCGGGCTTGACCCTTGAGATCGACGATTGGATGATTGCCATCGCTACCCCTCAGTCGTCTGGCGCAGCGTTCCAGCACCGATCCGCACTGCGCCTGCGCCGGAGTCGCTCGCCTGTTCTTGCTGACCGCAGCGGTCAGTCGGCGGAGAAGATTACGACAACGAGCCCGGTGCCGCCTGAGAAGCCCCAGAGGGAGCCCGGCCAGACGCCCCCACAGGACCGACGGTGCGCGTCGAAACGCTCGACACCGGGGACCGTTGGACGGTGGAGCTTCCGGCTCGTGGACGCATCGTGCACCGCGATGATGTTCCAGCTGAAGCACGACTATGCGGTAGCGCCGCTGACCTTCTGTTACTTCTGTGGGGAAGGCTTCCCGCCATTCCAGCATCCATCACCGTAGAAGGTCCCATTTCCGATGGCGCGACCTTGGACAGACTCCTACCGGCCTCGTGACGGAGACGCCGAAGGCACTCCTCGAATCCGCCACCGGCGTTGTCACCTACGCCCCTCGAAACTGGCGTCAGGGTCGGGCCAGCGAACCCACGAGCTCCTCGGTCAGCAGCTCGAGGAAGCTGTGCAGCTGGGCGAAGCGCCGCTGCCCCAGGATCTCTGCGATCCGCAGCTGGGCCGCCCCCGCCTCGGCGTAGATGGTCCGCTGGAGCCGCCAGCCCTTGGAAGTGAGTCGAATCACCCGCGCCCTTCCGTCGGCCGAATCGGGCACGCGCAACAGATACCCCTGTCGTTCCAGGTGCCCCAGCAGGTCGTTGACCGCCTGTTTCGTGATACCCCTGCGGTCGGCGAGTTGGCTCGGACGTAGTCCCTCGAGGCCCGGGTAGCGCCACAGCCCGACGTGGGCGGCGTTCAGATCGTCGTATCCGGCGGCAACGACACCCGCGTACAGCTGATCACGCACCCACTGCCAGACGACCCCGAGCATGGCCCCCACGTACGGACCGGGCCCACCGTCGGGGTCGTCCAAGGAATCACTTGACATAGTCGTAAGGGTACCTTACCATCTGCTCAGTCGTAAAGATGCCTGACTATTCGAGCGGGACAGGTCCCGAACTCACCAGGGAGGTGGCCAAGTGACAACAGCAGTTGTTGACTCCCCCGAAAGCGAACAGGGGCTCGTGTGGTGGTTCCTCGACACCCTGGTCGTCGAGCACCGCTGCGCACCGGAGATGCACACGATCGTGATGGAGATGGTCCTGCCCATCGGTTCGGCGCCGCCGCTGCACGTCCACGAAGACCTCGATGACACCTGGTACATCCTCCAGGGGGAGATGGTCCTACGTTGTGGCGACGAAGAGCTTGTCGTCGGAGCGGGCCATTGGGTCTCCATGCCCCGCGGCGTGCCACACACCTTCCGGGTGGTTGGTGAGCGCGAGGCACGAATCCTGCTCGTACATGACAACGCCAGCTTCCGAGACCTCATCCGCGACATCGGCACGCCGGCTGAAGCGCGTGTCGTGCCGAGGAACCCGGCGTTTCCGCCCACGGAGGAACTGGCACGCATCGCCGGGTCCCATGACCTCAGGCCGGTCGGGCCTCCCATGAGCGCTGAAGAGAGCGAC
>JASHZK010000319.1 GCA_030042575.1 Acidimicrobiales bacterium | reverse complement strand
TCCCCGCCCACGTTGTCGAAGTACAGGTCGATACCCTGCGGGCAGTGCCGGTGCAGGGCGCCGGCCACGTTCTCGCTGCGGTAATTCACCGCGGCGTCGAAGCCCAGGGTGTCGGTGATCCAGGCGCACTTCTCGTCGCTGCCGGCGATCCCCACCACCTTGCCGGCGCCCTTCAAGCGGGCGATCTGACCGACGAGCGACCCGGTGGCCCCGGCCGCCCCCGACACCACCACGGTGTCGCCCTGGCCCATGGCCCCCACCTCGAGGAGCCCGAACCAGGCGGTCATGCCGTTGATCCCGAAGAGATTCAGGGCCGAGCCCGGTTCGATGCCGTCGGGGAGCACCTGCATGGGCAGGTCGTCCGCGTCGGCCAGGGTGTAGTCCTGCCAGCCGGTCATGCCGTAGACCCGGTCGCCCACGGCGTAGCGTTCGCTTCTGGTCTCGACCACCTCGGCGATGCCCGCCCCCCGCACCACCTCGCCCACCGCCATGGGGGGCAGGTAGCCGGGGCGATCGTCCATCCAGGTGCGGATGGTGGGGTCGATCGAAAGCCATCGCACCCGGGCCAGGGCCTGGCCGGGACCTGGTGTGGGAGCCGGAACCACCTCCAGACGGACGGTGGACCCGTCCACCATGCCCTGCGGGCGCCGGGCCAGGAGCAGGCGTCGGTTGTCCCGGCTCACGCCGTCCACTTCTTCAATTGTTCGATGGTTTCGAGGGCGTCGGGCCCCATGGCGGTCACGTTGAGGACGGTGGTCCCCGCCTGGCGGAAGGCGGCGATGCGCTCTCTCACCCAACCGGCCGGTCCCACCAGGTTGGTCTGGCGCAGGAGCTCGAGGGGCACGGCCGCCGCCGCCTCAATCTTTTTGCCCGACAGGTACAGGTCCTGGATCTCCTCGGCCTCCCGGTCGTAGCCGTAGCGGCGGGTGAGGGTGTTGTAGAAGTTCCGTCCCTTGGCCCCCATGCCGCCGATGTAGAGGGCGGCCATGGGCCGGACCAGGTCGAGCACGTCGTCGAGGCCGTCACCGATGGCCACCAGGCCACCGGCGGCGATCTCCAGGGGAGCGAGCGATCCCGCCCGCCTGGCGCCGCCCTGAGCCAGGGCCTCGCCCCACACCTCCTGGGCCCGCTCGGGCCAGAAGAGAAACGGGAACCAGCCGTCGGCCACCTCGGCCGCCATGGCCACGTTCTTCGGCCCCATGGCCGCCACCCAGATGGGGATGGACTCCCGCACCGGGTGGTTGATGAGCTTGAGCGGCTTGCCCAGCCCGGTGCCCTGTCCCTCCGGCAGCGGGATGGGGTACAGCCCTTCGTTGGTGATCACCTCCCGGCGCCACACCCGCCGGCAGATGTCGATGATCTCCCGGGTGCGCTCGAGGGGTTTGTGGTACGCCACGGCGTGCCAGCCTTCGATCACCTGCGGGCCCGAGGCCCCCAGACCCAGGATGAACCGCCCTTCGCTCAGGGCGTCGAGCCCCGCCGCCGTCTGGGCCAACAGCACCGGCGTGCGCGAGTAGATGGGCAGGATGGCCGAGCCGATCTCGACGCGGTCGGTCTTCGCCGCGAGGTAGCCCATCTGGCTGGGCCCGTCCACGCCGTAGGCCTCGGCCACCCACACGATGTCCAGCCCGGCTCGCTCCAGGTCGGCCACGCGGTCGGCCGACTGCTTGATGCCGGCCGAGTAGTCGAGCATGGTGCTCACCCGCACGTGGCCAACCCCCCGTCCACGGGGACGACGGCCCCCGTCATGTAGGAAGACGCCTTCGAGGCCAGGAAGATGGCGATGCCGGCCATGTCGTCGGGACGGCCGATGCGCTTCATGGGGGCGGCCTCGGCGATCTGGTCGGCGAAGGCTTCCAGGGTGGCGGCCATCATCTTCGACTCGAAGGGCCCCGGTGCCACGGCGTTGACCGTGATGCGGGGGGCCAGGCGGCGGGCCAGGTGGCGGGTCAGCTGGTGCACCGCCGCCTTGGAGGCCGAGTAGGAGTAGGTGTCGAACATGGGCACCCGGATCCCGTCGATGGAGCCGATGTTGATGACCCGGGCCGGGTCGTCGTCGACGGCCGCCTCCTCCAGGAGCGGGACCAGGAATTTGGTGGTGTGGAACACACCTTTCACGTTGAGCGACAGCACCCGGTTCCACGCCGCGTCGTCGAACTGCTCCAGGGGCGCGGCCCAGGTGTTGCCGGCGTTGTTGACGAGGACGTGGAGGTGGTCCTCCCGCCCGGCCAGCTCTTCGGCCAGCCCCCGGCAGCCGTCTTCGGTGGACAGGTCGGCGGGCAGGGCCAGGCAGGTGCCCTTGGCCGACAGCTCCTCGGCCGTCCGCCGGCAGTCGTCGGCCTTGCGGGACGACACGTACACCTTGACGCCGGCCTCCACGAAGCCGTCGGCGATCATGCGGCCGATGCCCCTCGACCCGCCCGTCACCAGCGCCGTCTTTCCGCTGAGCGAGAACAGGTCGGACATGGCCGCGCACAGTACCGGCGAGGCCGTCGGCACTGCCACCGCCGTCAGGGTGCCACCGCCGTCAGGGTGGCACCGCCGTCAGGGTGGCACCGCCGGCACTTCGGTGTACCGTCGGTCCGGAAGTCCATGACCGAGCGCCCGTCCCCCGTCCACCAGGTCTCCAACCAGCCGCCGCCGCTCCAGGACTACGACGTGTTCGCCGCCGACGCCGCCCTGGGCGAAGGCGTCGAGCGACAGGGAGGGGGTTGGGCGGCCGCCGCCCTGCACGAGGTCGGTCGCCGGGCCGGCAGCGCCCAGTGCATCGAGTGGGGCTTCGCCGCCAACGCCAACCCGCCGCGGCTGCGGGCCTACGACCGTTACGGCAATCGGATCGACGAGGTCGACTTTCACCCCGCCTGGCACCAGCTGCTCGGCTTCGCCGTGGCCCACGGCATGCACGGCGCCCCCTGGGCCGACGAGCGGCCGGGGGCGCACGTGGCCCGCTACGCCGCCTTCTACCTGTGGTCGCAGGTGGAGAGCGGCCACGGCTGCCCGGTGTCGATGACCTACGCCTCGGTGCCCACGTTGCGCCTGCAGCCGGAGCTGGCCGACACCTGGGTGCCGTTGACCGAGAGCCGCACCTACGACCCCGAGCTCCGCCCCGCCACCGACAAGGCCGGAGTCCTCCTGGGCATGGCCATGACCGAGCGACAGGGCGGGTCGGACGTGCGGGCCAACATCACCGTGGCCGCTCGCGGCGACGGGGGAGGACCGGGCGCCCCCTACCGGCTCACCGGGCACAAGTGGTTCTGCTCGGCTCCCATGTCCGACGCCTTTCTGGTGCTGGCCCAGGCGCCGGGGGGCCTGTCGTGCTTCCTCGTGCCCCGGGTCCTCCCCGACGGCGCCCGCAACACCGTGCACATCGAGCGGCTCAAGGACAAGCTGGGCAACCGGTCCAACGCCTCCTCGGAGATCGAGCTCCACGGCGCCGTGGGCTTCTGTGTGGGGGAGGAGGGCCGGGGGGTGCGCACCATCGTGGAGATGGTCAACTGCACCCGTCTGGACTGCATCGCCGGCTCGGCCGCCCTGATGCGCCAGGCGCTCGTCCAGGCCGTCTGGCACGCCGCGCACCGCCGGGCCTTCGGCCGGCTGCTCGTCGACCAGCCCCTCATGGCCAACGTCCTCACCGACCTGGCCGTCGAGTCCGAGGCGGCCACCGCGCTCATGGTGCGGCTGGCCGGAGCCACCGACCGCGGCGCCGGTGACGAGCACGAAGCCGACCTCCGGCGCATCGGCACGGCCGTGGGCAAGTACTGGGTGTGCAAGCGGGCGCCCACCATGGTGGCCGAAGCCCTCGAGTGCCTGGGGGGAAACGGCTACGTGGAGGAGTCGGTCATGCCCCGGCTGCTGCGGGAGGCGCCCGTCAACTCCATCTGGGAGGGATCGGGCAACGTCAACGCGCTGGACGTGCTGCGCGCCGCCGCCAAGGAGCCGGCGGTGGTGGAGGCCCTCTTCGACGAGGTGACGGCGGCCGCCGGTGCCGACCGGCGTCTCGACGACCACCTGGCCCGATTGCGCAAGGACCTGTCCTCGGGGGACCACCTCGAGTACCGCGCCCGGCGGGTGGTGGAGGACATGGCTCTGGCCCTGCAGGGCTCGCTCCTGGTCCGCCACGCCCCGAGCTGCGTGGCCGACGCCTTCTGCGCGGCGCGCCTGGCGGGTGACGAAGGCCACGCTTTCGGCACTCTGCCGTCCGGCGTGGACTGCGCCGGCGTGCTGGCCCGGGCCCGTCCCCCTCTCTGAGCGGACCCCGGGTCGTGGCCGACTTCTTCGAGGTGGTGCGCTCCCAGCGGGCTTGTCGAGCTTTCGCTCCCGAGCCGCTCTCCGACGAGCTGGTCGAGCTGCTGCTGGAGGCGGCCACCCACGCCCCCAGCGCCGAGAACCGCCAGCCCTGGGTGTTCGTGGTGGTGCGCGACGAGAGGCGTCGGGCGCTCATCGCCGAGCTGGCCCGGCGGGCCTGGGACGGTGGCGGACGGGCCCAGGCCTCGGGGCGGCTCACCTCCGGGCTCCTGGCCGACGTGGAGGGGGGCATCGGTGGCGGCTTCGCCACGGCGCCGGTCGTGGTGGTGGTCTGCGGCGACACCGGGCTCGGTGACGGGCGCGTGCTCCCGGCCTCGGTGTTCCCGGCGGTGCAGAACCTGCTCCTGGCCGCCACCGCCTCGGGCCTGGGCAGTGCCCTCACCACCTTGCCTCTGGCCTTCTCCGACGAGCTGTCCCAGGCGCTCGGGTTGCCCGACGCCCTGCGGCCCATGGCCGTGGTGCCCCTGGGCCGCCCGGCCCGCCCGCTGCGCTCCCCCCGGCGCCAGCCGGTGTCGGCCAAGGCCCATCGGGAGCGCTACGGCGCCGGCTGGTAGGTCCGCCGCGTCGTGCAGCACCACCGGTTCTCCGTCGAGGTGGAAGGCACCCCCGAGGAGCTGTGGTCGCTCTTTTGGTATCGCGGCCCTCGCCCGCCGGGTGCCGGCCCGGCCGGGGTGAGCATCGAGATCCTCCATCCCGGTGACGAGACGGGCGAGGGGCTGGTGCGTCACTGCACGTTCCGAGTGCCGCGCTACCTGCTCACCGGCGGGGTGGGCCACTCGTGGGAGTGGCTGACCCAGGTGGAGCGCCCGGTGTCGTGGAAGTACGACGCCGTGGGCAAGCCCCTGTGGAGCAGGGCCGAGGGTTGGACCCGGCTCGAGGACCTCGGCGACGGCCGGACCCGTGTCCATTTCCGCGAGACCTACCACGCCTTCAACCCCGTCCTGCGGGCGCTGCTCGAGAAGCGGGTGCATCGCTACATCTCGCGGGGCAACGACACCTTGATCGCCGGCGCCCTGCAAGATGGGCTACGGCGGCTTCGCCAGCTCCGCCCGTCCTCCGACTGAGGAGAGAGCCGTGGCCCGAGGAGATCACCGGCACCGACACCGCGTTGTCGCTGCCGCGCACCGACACCTGGCGCTCCCGACGGGCGTCGTGCGTGGGCAGACGGGTTCGGGGCCGGGCCGGCGGTCACGGCCTTGCTAGAGCTGCAGGGCCTCACCCGCCGCTTCGGAGCGGTCACCGCCCTCGACGGGCTGTCCTTCTCGGTTCCTTCCGGCCGGGTGGTCGGGTTCCTCGGTCCCAACGGCGCCGGGAAGACGACCACGATGCGGGCCGTCTTCGGCCTCACCGATCTCGACGCCGGATCGGTCCGATGGAACGACGCGCCCATCGGCCAAGCCGAGCGGCGGCGCTTCGGCTACATGCCCGAGGAGCGCGGCCTGTACCCGGGCATGCTCGTCGGCGAGCAGCTGGACTACCTGGGCCGCCTTCACGGGATGGACGCCGCCACCACCGTCACCGCCGCCCGTCGCTGGCTCGAGCGCCTGGGGGTGGCCGGCCGGGCCCGTGACAAGGTCGAATCGCTCTCCCACGGGAACCAGCAACGGGTGCAGCTGGCTGCCGCCCTGGTCCACGACCCCGAGCTGTTGGTTCTCGACGAGCCGCTGGCCGGTCTCGACCCCACCGGCATCGACGCCATCGGGGAGGTGCTGGTCGAGCAGGCGCACGCCGGCCGCGGCGTGCTGTTCTCCAGCCACCAGCTCGACCTGGTCGAGGACCTGTGCGAAGAGGTGGTGATCATCGACCGCGGCCGCCTGGTGGCGGCCGGCTCGGTGGACGAATTGGCCACCAGCGGTCCGAGGCGCCTAGTGGTGCGGGTGGACGGTGACCGCCAGGGCCGCTGGGCCCGGGGCCTGGCCGGGGTCGAGGTCTCGGAGGTGGCGGGCGGCGTGGTCCGCCTCGTCCTCGACGAGTCGGTCGACACCCAGGCCCTGTTGCGCGCCGCCATGGAGGCGGGACCGGTCCTCGAGTTCGGCATGGAGAGGCGCAAGCTGTCGGAGGTCTTCCGCGAGGCCCTGGAATGAAATGGGCACTCGTCGCCGTGGCGGTCGCCGCCGTGGTGGCCCTGCGGGTATGGGGCCATCGGCGTCGACGCCGGGGCACCGAGCCTCCCGGCTCGCCCTCGGCCGGTCGGCTCACCCTCGGCGGCAGCGTCGGGCTGGTGGCCGCCCGTGAAGTGCGCGAGCGCCTCCGCGGTCGGGTGTTCCGGGTCGGCACCCTCCTCATCCTGCTGGTGGTGGCCGGTGCCATCGTCATCCCCGTCATCACCAGAGGAGCGCAGGGCCCCGAGAAGGTGGGGGTGGTCGGAGCGCTGTCCGCCGGGCGGCGTGAGGCGGTCCGGGCGGTGGGCAAACAGGCAGGTGTCGTCGTCCACGTCGTGTCCGAGCCGTCGTTGGCGGACGCCGAAGGCGCCCTGCGAAGCGGGCGCATCTCCCTGTGCATCGACGGGTCCCGTCTGTTGGTGGACAAGGCGAGCTCGGTCAGCGACACCTATGTCGAGGACCTGGCCGACGAGCTGGGGGTGGCTCGGGCCTATGTCCGGGCGGGTCTCTCGTCCGCCCAGGAGTCAGAGCTGGCGCGGGCCAGGCCGCTCGACGTGGTCAGCCTGCAGCCGAGCGCCAGGAACACGGTGCGGACCACGTCGATCATCGGCGTGATCCTCATCTTCGTCATGCTCACCCAGTACCTCACCTGGACCCTGATGGGTGTCATGGAGGAGAAGTCGAGCCGGGTGGTCGAGGTCCTGCTGGCCACCGTGCGCCCTCTTCAGCTGCTCACCGGCAAGGTGCTCGGGATCGGGTTGGTGGCCATGGGCCAGGCGGTGCTGGTGGTGGCTTTCGCCCTCGTCCTGGCCAAGGCCGTGGGATCGAGCCTCTTGCACGGGACGGCGCCGGTCGAGTTGGTGAGCGTCCTCGTCTGGCTGGTGCTCGGGTACGCCTTCTACTGCTGGGTCTATGCCGCAGCGGGGTCCACGGTGGAGCGTCAGGACCAGGTCCAGACCCTGGCGCTGCCGCTCAGCCTCCCCATGATCCTGGGTTACGTCATGGCCCTCACCACCGCCAGCTCGGGATCACCGAGCCCGTTCTTCGAGGTGCTGGCCTACCTGCCCATCACGGCGCCTTTCGCCATGCCCATCCTGGTCGGCCTGTCGCGGGTCGCGTGGTGGGAGTTCGTCGCCTCGGCGCTCATCAGTGTGGCCGCCACCGCCGCCGTGGCCAGATTGGCCGCCGGCATCTACCGGCGAGCCATTCTGCGCACCGGCAGCCGTGTGCGTCTGCGCGACATGATGGCGCGCCACGGCTGACGGCCAGCACCGGCATCGTCACCAGCACAGCGCCGGGTAGCGGGTCAGTTTGGAAACTCGGCCCACATCTGGACCCGGCGCTCGGTGCTCAGCCTGTTGAGAGTGACACCTACGTTTAGGGTGTCACCGCGAAAGGTCAGTTTGGAGGGCCTGTCCCAGGTCAGGAGGCCGAGTGCGGGTCGAGTGGATTTCGATTTGCCAAGGTGTCGAGGAGGTTCCTGGGGGGTGGACCATCCATGGGGCGGGGTCTGTTGCGAGCCAGCCGATTCAGATCCCGGCGACCCTCGTGGTGCCACTCGCTGTGTCGTTCTGGGGACTCAACGACGACCTGGGGATGCACTCGATCATCTGGCAGGCAAACGGCCCCGACGGACAGCCGATTGTCGCTCACGGACTGACGTTTGGCTCCTCTTTACCGGCTGCCGATGAGATCCCGACGGGACTCCATGTTCGACTCATCGTTCAGATTGACTGCGAGTTCGACGTAGTTCAGCCTGGCATCCACGCCCTCAGCTGCTGGGCTACCGACCAGCCACAGCCATGGCCCGCGGTTCAGTTCCTCATCGAGGAGACAGGGGCCGGTTGACCAATGGGGCGAACCTCGAAGTGGCCGACCATCTGCTCCCGCTTGACCTCAAGGATGATCGGCTCTGGGCGCTCCCGGGTCGCCTGAGCGACCACAGCGGCCCCACGTTGGTTGAGGGCGCGCCGACGCCCCAACTTGGCGGGGCGACCAGTCTCCAGCTTGTGGAGGAGGTCGTCCTTGGTGAGCTTCTGGGCTTCTTCTAGTTCCTTGTCCATCAATCCAGTCTCCACGCTGTCAGGCACTCCCAGGTGCCGTGCCGGGCCGTTGCCCGGGATCCGGGTGGTATCCGCGGCGAGCAGCGGCCATGATCCACTCGTGGACGTGGTCGACGTCGAACCCGGCGATCCACGGCTCGAGACCGACCTCCTGCCCGTGCTCCGGCAACTGCGCCCGCATCTCACGGCGTCCTCCTTCGACCAGGTCTACCGCCAGGGTCATTCCCAGGGCCTGCGCTTCACCGCCGCCTATCAGGGCCACGAGTGCGTGGGGGTGGCCGGGTGGCGGATCGTGGACAGCACCGCCACCCTGCGCAAGCTGTACGTGGACGACCTCGTGACCACCGGACAGGCGCGCCGTCAGGGAATCGGCAAAGCCCTGCTCTCGCAGTTGGCCGAGCGGGCCAGGGCCGCCGGCTGCCACGTGCTGGAGCTGGATTCGGGGGTCCAGCGTCCGGGGGCGCACCGCTTCTACATGCGAGAGGGCCTCACCATCACCGCTTTCCACTTCGCCAGGTCGCTCGAGCCCCTGCCGGTCGCCGGTGGCGCCGGCGACGCCGAGGAGGAGGGGAGTTGACGCCGATGCAGCAACCTCCAGGCGGCCCCGAGGTCGTGGTGGCCGGCGCCGGCCAGCGCCGCGGCATCTCCTCGGCCCTGGCCGACGCCTTCTTCGACGACCCCGTCATGTCGTGGATCCTCGACGACGACGCCAGCCGGACGCGGCGGCTCGAACGGCTCTTCGCCACCTTGTTGCGCGGGCACTACCTGCCGCTGGGAACGGTGTGGACGACCCGGGCCGTGGACGCCGCCGCTCTGTGGGCCCCACCGGGGCGGGGCATCATCCCCACCTCCCGCGTGCTTCGAAACGGCTTGTCCATGCTCCACGCCCTGGGCAGCCGGGCCTACGTGGCCCTGCGGGCCCTCACCCACGTCGAGCAGCTGCACCCCAAGGAGCCCCACTGGTACCTCGGTGTCCTGGGCACCCGCACCGCCCAGCAGGGCAAGGGGATCGGCTCGGCGCTGCTCCAACCGGCCCTCGAGCGCTGCGACTCCGACGCGGTCCCCGCCTATCTCGAGTCGTCCAAGCACGCCAACATCGCCTTCTACCGGCACCACGGGTTCGAGGTGACCGGTGAGATCCAGCTCCCGCTGGGCGGGCCCGTGGTGTGGCCCATGTGGCGCCAGCCCCGCTGACCGGCGCTGGCGGCCGACCAGGCGCCGGTGCAGACCAAGACCGACCCCACGGCCGCCAGCGGTGTACCCGCCGGCCTCGAGCCAACGCTGAAGGCCGGGCGCCTCGCTTCAGAATTGGGCTGCCCACTGGACAGACGGTCTATGGCTGAAACGCCAGCCACCGATGTACGTAAAGGCCAGAGGTAGAAATTGTCGTTGTGATCTTGTCGGTAGATGTTTTGATCACGAACAATTTCGTATTCACGTAACAGCAGTTGCCGTTCCCCGCCATCACGAAATCTCCATCTGGGCTCATGGCGAGCCCGAAGGCCCCGGGAACGCTGATTCCAGTTCCGATCTGATCCGTCGACACGGTGATCGGAAAGACCTTGTTGCCGTTTTCACTGGAGACGTACGCCACCTTGCCGCTCGGCAGGAAGACTATCTCGAAGGG
>JASHZK010000034.1 GCA_030042575.1 Acidimicrobiales bacterium | reverse complement strand
GTACCCGGGCTCTTCCCCGACAACGTGACCAACGTCGTGGTGAACAGCCCCACCCAGCTCACCTTCACCTTCAACCGCTCCTATTCCTCGAGCTGGATGACCTACAACGAGTTCTCCCAGATCACGCCCTTCCCCGAGGCCTGGGACGTCACCGCCCTCACCGGCTCGCCCGGCTCGGGGGGCTGCTACTCGGGCGCCTACGGGGCGGCGACCACCGTCACCGCCTGCACCGCCGTCTACACGTTCCTGACCAGTGAGGCCGGCAACATCAGCGGCTACGCCACGAACCCCCTCTGGAGCATCGTGGACGGGCCCTTCAAGCTCCAGTCCATGGACTCGAGCGGCGATGTGACCATGGTTCCCAACACCAAGTACTCGGGACCGCAGAAGGCCACCATCTCCAAGCTCGAGGAAGTGCCCTTCACCACCGACGACGCCGAGTTCGACGCCCTGGTGGGTGGGACGGTCGACGTGGGCTACCTGCCCCAGCAGGACCTGACCGCCTCCACCACCAACGCCTCGGTGGCCGGACCCAACAACCCACGGCTCACCAACTACTACATGACGCCGTGGATCCTCTTCAGCTACAACTACGCCGTCTACAAGCTCATCTCCAACGGAGACAGCGGAGCGGCCGGCCACATCTTCTCCCAGCTCTACTTCCGCCAGGCCATGCAAGAGCTCGTCGACCAGCCCCTCTACATCTCGAAACTGGCCAAGGGCTATGCCGTACCCACCTACGGGCCGGTGCCCATACTTCCGTCCAACCCCTACGTCGACCCCACCGAGAAGACGAACCCCTATCCCTACGATCCGTCCAAGGCCGAGGCCACCTTGCGGGCCAACGGCTGGAAGGTGGTGCCGGGCGGCACCGACACCTGCGTGAAATCCGGGTCCGGAGCCGGTGAGTGCGGGGCCGGCATCCCGTCGGGCACGCCGCTCAACTTCAGCTTCGGCTACGCCACCGGCGTCACCCCCGTCACCGAGATGGCCGACGCCGAGGTGGCCTCCTGGGACTCGGCCGGCATCCACGTGACGGCTGTCCCCGCCACCTTCGACACCACGGTGAGCACCTACTCGCCGCCGTGCACCAGCTCCTCCACCTGCAGCCTGGAGATGGGCTGGTGGGGTGGCGGCTGGGAGTACTCGCCGGACTCCGAACCCACCGGGGAGCTTCTGTACTCTACCGGGGCTGAGGCGAACTCCCAGAATTACTCCAGCGCCACCATGGACAGCCTGATCGCCACGACCGACTACTCCAGCTCGAGCTCGGCCCTGTCCGCCTACGAGAACTACGCCGCCAAGCAGATCCCGGGCGTGATCTGGGAGCCCAACCTGGACTACGCGCTCACCGAGGTGGTCAAGAACCTGAGGGGCCTCGCTCCCCAGAACCCGTTCGCCAACCTCTTCCCCGAGTACTGGTACTACGTCAAGTAAGCACCACTCGCTGGTCTCGACGGGGCCAACGACGACGGCGCGGGGTGAGAGCTCCGCGCCGTCGTCGTTGAATACCATGGTGCTGTGACCGGGTTCATCATCCGCCGCCTCCTCCAGGCGATCCTGGTGGTCATCGGGGTGATGTTCGTGATGTTCATCCTGGTCCACCTGGTACCGGGCGGGGAGGCCCGGGCCGTGCTCGGTCCCCGGGCCAACGAGTTCGAGATCCGCATCTTCGACCGCGAGCACTATCTCGACCTGCCCATCTGGGACCAGTTCTTCCGTTACATGTGGAGCCTGGCCCGCCTGCAGCTCGGACAGGCCACCACCTACAACCAGTCGGTGGCCTCGCTCATCGCCCTGCGCCTGCCCCGCACCCTCATCCTGGTGGGGATCGCCACCCTCTTCGCCCTGATCGTGGCCATCCCCCTGGGCGTCTTCCAGGTCGTCCGGCGCAACAAGCCCGAGGACTACGTCATCACCGGACTGGCCTTCATCGGCTACTCGGCCCCGGCCTTCCTGATCGGCATCCTCCTCATCTTGTTCCTCGCCGTCGACATCCATCTGTTCTCGGTCGAAGGGCCACAGGGTGGAGGAGTTCTCATCGCCCTGCAACAGCCGCGTGCCCTCGTCCTGCCCGTGCTCACCTTGGCCGCCCTGACCGTGGCCAGCTTCAGCCGCTTCATGCGGTCGTCGATGATGGAGACCATGACCGAGGACTTCATCCGAACAGCCCGGGCCAAGGGGGCGGCACCGCGGCGCGTGCTCTACGTGCACGCTCTGCGCAACGCCCTCATCCCCATCATCACGCTGTTGGGACTGTCGCTCCCGGCCATCGTCAGCGGGGCGGTCATCACCGAGTCGGTGTTCAACTACCCGGGGATGGGCCTGCTGGCTGTCGACGCCGCCTTCCGGGTGGACGTGCCCACGTTGTTGGGAGTGACCTTCGTCATCACCTTGGCCACCGTGGCCGGCAATTTCCTGGCCGACATCCTCTACGCCGTCGTCGACCCGAGAGTGCGATATGGCCGAGGCTGACGACGCCCGAGCCGGGCTTGAGTCCTCACCGGCCCCGGCGGCGCCGGACGGAGCCGCATCGCTCCCTCCGGTCGTCGTCCCCGGTGCCGAGCTCGAGGTCTTTCACACCGGAGCGGCTACCCCCGAGGAGCTGCCCCCTCCGTCCGGAGGCGAGGTGGCCGCTCCCGGGAGCCTCTTCGTCCGCACGGCCCGGATCTTCATGGAGAACAAGATGGCCGTTGTGGGCCTGGCCATCATCGTGGTGGCCATCCTGTTCTGTTGTGTGGGGCCGTACTTCTACCACACCAACCAGACCAACGCCCAGCTGGCGCTGTTCAACTCCCAGAACGCCCCTCCGAGCGGCGCCCACCCGCTGGGCACGGACGGTCAAGGGTTCGACATCCTGGGCCGGCTCATGTACGGCGGTCAGCGCTCGCTGTTGGTGGGCTTCACCGCCGCCGCCATGGCCACCATCCTGGGCGTGGTCTACGGCGCCGTGTCCGGGTTCTTCGGCGGGTGGCTCGACGCCCTGATGATGCGCTTCGTGGACGTGCTGCTCTCCATCCCGATCCTGTTCTTCTTGATCGTGCTGTCCGCCATCTTCCATCCGACGCTGGAAATCCTCATCATCGTCATCGCCGTCGTGTCCTGGCTCGTTCCCGCCCGGCTGGTCCGCGGCAACACGCTCACCTTGCGCGTGCGCGAGTACGTCCAGGCCGTCAGGGTCATGGGTGGCCGACGGGGACGGATCATCCTTCGGCACATCATCCCCAACACGATCGGCACCATCATCGTCCAGGCCACCTTTGCCGTCGCCGATGCCATCTTGATCCTGGCCGCCTTGGGCTTCTTGGGCTTGGGCGTCCCACCGCCCGAGGCCGACTGGGGTTCCATGCTGGCCAACGGCGTCAACTACGTCCTCGACGGGTACTGGTGGGAGTTCGTTCCCGCCGGGGTGGCCATCGTCCTGGTCGTGGTGTCCTTCAATTTCGTGGGAGACGCCTTGCGCGACTCCTTCGAGGTCCGCCTGCAGCAACGCTGACCCATTGCCCGGGGGGCCGGTCTCAGGCCCCGGCCACCGCCACTCCGGCGCTGACCGGAGACAGCTCCGAGTCCGCTTCGCCCGTCGGGGTCTGCAGGGGGAAGTGACAGGCGGCCACATGCGAAGGGCCGAAGGGCCGAAGGGAGGGCTCCTCCTCGGCGCAGCGCTCCTGGGCGAACGGGCACCGCGTGCGGAAGCGGCAGCCCGAGGGGGGCTGGATGGCCGAGGGGAGCTCCCCGGCGATGTGCTGTCCCCGGCGCTGGCGAGCCACGGCCGGATCGGGCACCGGGATGGTGTCGATGAGGGCCCGGGTGTACGGATGGGCCGTGTGCTCGTACACCTGGCGGGAGGGACCCATCTCCACCAGCTTCCCCAGATACATCACGGCCATGTTGTCGGCCATGTACTTGACCACGGCCAGGTCGTGGGTGACGAAGACGTAGGTCAGGCTGTGGCGCACCTGTAGGGCCTTGAGCAGGTTCAGGATCTGAGCCTGGATCGACACGTCGAGAGCCGACACCGGCTCGTCGGCCACGATGAGCTTGGGGTCGAGCGCCAGGGCCCGGGCCAGGCCGATGCGCTGGCGCTGGCCGCCCGAGAACTCGTGGGGGTAGAGATCGATGGCCCTGGCCGGCAGCCCCACCTCGTTCAACAGGCCCTCGACCATGTTCATCCGTTCCGACTTGGAGCCGATGCCCTGGATGTCGAGGGGCTCCCGCAGGATGTGACCCACCCGCATACGCGGGTCCAAGGAGGCATAGGGGTCCTGGAACATCATCTGCAGGTCCCGCCTGCGCCTGCGCAGGGTGCCGCCCCGCAGTCCCACCACGCTCTTCCCCTCGAACAGGACGTCGCCCGAGGTCGCTTTCTCCAGGGCCACCACCAACCGGCCGATGGTCGTCTTGCCGCAACCGGATTCGCCGACCAGGCCGAAGGTCTCGCCCTGCCTGATGGAGAAGCTCACGTCGGAGACCGCCTTCACCGTCCCGACCTTGCGCTGGATGACGGTCCCCGAGGTGACGGCGAACTCCTTGACCAAGTGTTCGACCCGCAACACCACCGGCTGCCGGGCCAGGGCGTCGGCCCGCGCCTTTTGGCGGGCCAGGCCGACCTCGTCCACCTTGATGGAGACGTCGGCGGACTTGGCCACCGCCTCCGGACGCTTGGCCATGGTCTCGGGGTCCACGTCGACCTGGTGGAAGCAGGCGGCCAGGTGCCCGGGACTGGCGTTGCCGGCCTGGGTCAACAGAGGGACGGTCCCCTTGCAATCGGCCTGGGCATAGCGGCAACGGGCGGCGAAGCGACAGTGCTC
>JASHZK010000318.1 GCA_030042575.1 Acidimicrobiales bacterium | reverse complement strand
AGGATGCGAGGACGGTTCGGACGTCTGTGGCCAGCGGGCTCCTAGCGTGCCACGAAGGTCAATAACTCGTCCGCGAAGCGGCGCCGCTCCCTGGTGACGAGCGAGACATGTCCCCCGGGAACCTGCACCAAGGTTGATCCGGCGATTGCGGCATGCAGCTCCTGCGCCAGGGCGAGCGGCGTGATGTGATCGTGCTGGCCGTGAAGGATGAGAGTGGGAACGGTGATCTCACCCAGGCGTGCGGTGGCGTCGAAGGCGGCGGACGCCCGGCGCTGACACTCCCAGGCCCAACGTGGCTGTCGGTCACCGGGCGTTGGGATCCGGCTCAACACCTCCAGAGCAAGCCACCGGCGGCTGAGGATCCGGCTCGGTGTCGTCCTGGCGCTGGTGGCGGCGAGCACCAGCTGGCGCACGTGCGTCGGATGGTCGAGCGCGAGGCTCAAGGCGATGCGCCCGCCCATGGAGTAGCCGACCACGTCCGCACACTCGATACCGAGCACTTCGAGCAGTTCTTTCGTGTCGCTCGCCATCTGCTCGATGCGGTACGGGCCTGGTGGCTTGTCGCTCCGTCCTCCGCCACGGGGATCGCACACGATCACCCGACACTTGGCTGCGAGCGCTCCGACGATGCCGCTGAACAGGCGGGTGTCGGCTCCGAGGCCGGGAACGAGCAGCAGCGCTGGGCCGGCGCCGTGACACTCGTAGTACAGCTCGATGCCATTGACGTTCGCCCGGGCCATACCGCGTCCAGTGTGCCTCGTCTGGGAACCCACAGGCGCCATGAGGCCCTCAGAGCAGTGATTCCCTCATCATCCGCAGGGAAGCGGTAGTTGCGAGTCCGGGCGATCAAGAATGAGGGAGTTACCGGCCGCCCAACTCCACCACCGGGAACGGTGGCAGTGGTGAAGCACAACCTCAGGCCATTGTCCAATGTCCAACGATCAATACGACTCGACGAGTGTTTGGGTTACCCCGCTGGCTTGGTAGTCGCCCACCGCCCTGCATGAGATAGCGGCGGTGCACGACACGCCGTTGAGTATGTCGAGTGTCCCCTCGTTGGGGCTAGTCGAGTGCGACCATTTCCTTCCGTTCCACGACTCAATGAGCGTCCAGGACTCCACGCTGGTTTGGTAGTCGCCTACTGCCTGGCACGAGGTGGACGAAGTACATGAGACGTCATAGAGGACGGAGCTGTACGTGCCATTGTTTGAGCTGGTCGACAGTGACCAAGTGCTGCCGTTCCACGACTCGATGAGCGTCTGCTGGACGTTGCTTGCGTCGAAGTAGGAGCCGACGGCTTGGCATGACATGGACGAGATGCACGACACGGCGTTTAAGGCGTCGCCCGTGCCGAGACTCCGGCTCGACTGAAGCGTCCACTTGGAGCCGTTCCAGGACTCGATAAGGGTTTTGGAGGCACCGCTGGAGTTGACGTAGAAGCCCACTGCTTTGCACGAGGCGGTCGAGACGCACGAGACGCCCAAAAGCGAACCACCACCCGTCCCCCCGTTGGGGCTCGATTGAAGCGTCCACTTGGAGCCGTTCCAGGACTCGATGAGAGGCGACCCGCCGCCGCTTGACGGCGTATAGGAGCCTACGGCCTTGCAGGACGTGGATGAGGTGCACGACACGGCGTTCAGTCCGTCACTGGTGCCGCCGTTCGGGCTCGACTGAACCTTCCACTTGGAGCCGTTCCAGGACTCGATGAGGTTCCGGGGGCCCCCAGAGGAGCCGAAGTAGCCTACGGCCTTGCACGACGTGGACGAAGGGCACGACACGCCGCTGAGCTCGTTGGTGTTCATGCCTTCGTTCGGGCTCGACTGAACCTTCCACTTGGAGCCGCTCCAGGACTCGATGAGGTTATCGGACACCGGGGGACTCGAGTACTTTTGGTAGTCGCCCACGGCCTTGCACCAGGTGGCCGAGACGCACGACGAACTCAACAGAACACTGCCACCGGTTCCTGCGTTGGGACTCGAGACGATGGACCAGCCACTGGTCGCCCACGCCGCAGAAGAAACTGCCACAGCGACAAGCACTGCTCCCAGGATGCACGTGGTGTCCCAGCGCCTACGGCACATCCGTTTGATGTTTCGAGCTTCACGAGGCCGAACAGGACCGTCCACTGGCTCCACTCCCCCCGCTGGTAGTTAATCAACTGTAAGGCTACAGGAAGGTACTGTCTCGGTCTTGGCCTCTTCCTTGACGTGCTCCATGTGGCCTCGGGAGTCGGACCGAGCAGGCCACCCATTGTGGTGACCCACTGAGCGTCGACGAACCGCCCTGCCGCGGGACCAAGACAGGGTCGTCCAGGCACTGGGCCCGGCCAGAGGAGGCGATGCGGTGGGGGACCATCCGACCGCGTCCTGTGACCCCCCGACTTCTCAGCAAAATAGCCCGATGACTTGCCGCCCGGGTCAATCAGTGACGCCGGAAGTAATCGATCAGGGCTTCGCTGACGGCGTCAGCGTGAGTGACGAATCCGAGGTGGCTCGCTCCGGCAATCTCGACATATTCCGCGCCTGGGATGGCCTCCGCGGCTAGTCGCGCCTTGAGGGGCGGTGAGTCGATGTCGTACTCGAAGCTCATGACGAGACAGGGAACCGTTATCGACGGCCAGGCGGTGGTTCTCACGGGATCGGTCGACCAAGCCAGCGCGGCTTCGTATTGGCCGAGGCGTCCGGGGTTGGGCCAGATGGGCAATTCAGCAATGAGTGACAACCAAGTGTCAACCACCTCGTCATCCTGGAGATCGTGGTGGGGGAGATAGCGGAGGGTCTCCAGGGCGTAGTAGAGCCTTGGCAGTTCTGTGCCGGCGAATGCTAGGTCCCGCTCGAGCGTTGTAATCGCTTTCTCCCAGGATGTGGGCCGATTGGCGCTCCCCATCAACGCCGCGGCGCGAATGCGATCGGGGTGCTCGATGACCAGAGTCTCGGCGATCCACCCACCAAGTGAGTGGCCAGCGAGGTGGAGAGGGGCAGAAAAACCCAGATGATCGAAGAAGTTGAGGGCGTCATCAGCCATCTGCGCGACCGAGTACGGCGCGGGCGGGGATGAACTCGGTGATACCCCGCGGTTGTCGAAGAAAACCACTTGGTAGCCTGCTTGGGCGAGCAGCGGTGCCAAGCCGATCCCAAACGCCGCCGCGGGCTGGCCGCAGCCGGCAAGCAGCACGATAGGTTCGCCGTCGCCCACGATCTCGTACGCCAGGGTGACGTCGCCAAGCTTTGCTTCCGGCACAGAAGCCCTCCTTTTGGCTGCTGAGCCTAGGAGAAGGACGCGCGGCAAACCTCGCCAGCGGTTGATCCCGGCCGGATAGCCACGTTATTAGGGTACGATCCATGGGCACATGTGCCGGTCGGCCTAGCCACCATTGCAATCGACGGCGTCTGGTGACGACGAGCAATCCAATCATCCCCAGGGCAGAGCACCCCAGCCAGAGTGCCAGCGTTCGTAGCTGCATCCCACCGGCGTTGAAGTCGGCCCGAGCTAGCTATTTGACGGCTAGAGCACGGTTCCCGATGAAACGGGACCGGTATAGGGTCCTGCCTGAGCTGGCAGTGTCCAACGCAGCTTGCTCTTGGCCACCGCCCCGCATTCGACGTTAGCCGTTCGAGTTGTCCGCTATCTCGTGGCGTTGTGTTGCGTCGTCGGAGAGGACTCCACGGCCGTCTCAGCGGCCGTTTTGATCCGTTCGAGCGTCGCCCGCATGGCGTCTTCCCGGGCGCGATCACGGTTCACCATGAGAACGTCCTCGAAGAACCGAGCTAGTGGTGGCAGCCAGTGGACCTGGAAGGACTCAGTGACCTTGGTGCCTGATCCCTCAGGTTCGAATCGATATCTCCAGGTGACGAGTTCACGGCCGCGCTGGACCGTCGACCACGAGATCTCTCGGCCGGGATCGGCGGTTTTCACTTCGCACGCCATGGACCAGCGCACCGGGCCCCATTTGTTGCGGCCTTTGAATTGGGTCCCGCGCTCAGCCGGCGACGTCGCGCCGCCGAGCCACGTCACTCGATAGCACTCCGGGCTCCATTCACCCATTCGGTCCAGGCTTGCCACAAGTGACCACACTCTCTCGGGCGTAGCGTCGATGTGCGTGCAGACCTCTCCGCGGCGAGAACTTGCCATGTCATTTCCTCCTTTTCGTTGTGCTCACGGTGGGCTTACCGGCGAGTCGACGGGGCCGCGAGATATCCGTCAGGTCCCGAGCAATCGAGCTTCCGACACGTTCGACATGTAGCCCGTTTCGGCAGTGGGAGACGAACATCGCCGCGGCCTCGTCGATCAGGCCTACCCAGCGCTGTCCTCCGGGATCGTTGGAGATCTGCTGGTCCACCAGGCCGGTCATCAGCGCAGTCAGCAGGTCTAGCTGCCAACCTTCGCTGACCATGCCTCGGCCACCAAGCCAACGTCGGACATCGTCGAGGGCGGCCTCGGCGTGTGCGTAAGACTCAGCCGACGGCTCGAATCCGGGGATCGTCCTCTGGAACAGCAGCTGATAGCGGGCCACATCAGCAATGCAAAATTCAACGAAGCGCCGCATGGACGCGCCCAGGACCTCTTCGGATTCCTCTGAGACGTAGGTCGGCGCCATATAGGTCGCGAACTGTTCGGCGGCCTCAGCGAACATTGCGTCGTAGATGTCGTGTTTCGAGTCGAAGTAGGCGTAGAGGGTGGGAGTGGTGACCCCCGCCCGAGTGGCCAGGTCCCTCATCGACAGACCGGCCAGTCCCACCTCACGGACCACCGACCACGCCGCTCCCACGATGTCCGCTCGGGCAGAGCGTCGCCTCGCTTCCCTCCAGTCGCCAACCGGCACCGCTCCCGTGATGTTCGTGAGTTTTATACAGTGTTATAGTTTTGTCAATGGCTGTCTTAGGTTCGGCCCCCACCTCGTCGGGATGTGGTGATCCGACCCCGATCGTTGGTCAGGTGGGACCTCCGCGGGAACGAGTCGACCCCGCTGCCGTGCGGTGCATCAGGCTGTGGGCAGTGCTGGCAGGCCGACAATGGGCGGCTCCGCAATCCACCTACCCGCAGTGTGTTCGACCGAGCAGGGTATTTCCCATCACTCCCTACTCCGGTCGGGATCGTCCCGACTTGAGCATCATGAGCGACCAAGCCCAACTCCCCAGCGCATAGCGGCCTTCCGACTGGCCTCGGCGGCACCGCACGAAGGTGCCGCGAAGTCGCAAGACCGAGGTTCGGGGGTGGCCAACAGCCCGTGGATCCAGTTTCCACGAGTCCACTGTTTCTCGTCGCAAGTTCCCCATCGGCGGAGCGGCCGGACTCGCCGTTCTAGTCGCCGCCGCGGCCACAGGGATCGAGCTTGTCTCTCACGGAGCGCTCCCAGGCCACGGTGTTCTCGATCGCATCGACGGTGTGTGCTCGATATCGGTTCCACCGCTCGATTTCGTCGAACCGGCGGGACCGACTGTTGACCGGCGAGTTCTCTTCCCAAGCGCGTCGACGGATCGTCGGCTGTGAGATCGCCAAGCAGATTCCGGACGACGGTCCCGGATCTGCACCTGGATCGGTGCCACTCTGGTGGTCCATAACCTCGGAGGGAGGCAACGATGTCCACTGATACCAACACTGCACCGGATCCGGCCTCAACCGTTTCGGCTCGTAAGCGGAGTGGCTGGTTTCCCTGGCATCGACACGAGGGTGAACATCCCGCACTGCGGGCGATGCACGATGACCGAACCCTCGGGGAACGGGTGGCGGATGAGGTGGCGGCGTTTGGAGGATCGTGGCCGTTTATCTTCCTGTTCGTTGGGCTGATGGCTTTTTGGATAGTACTCAACACAGTCCTTATTCAGCACGTCTTGCATCACAAGGCATTCGATGCCTACCCCTACATAGCTCTCAATCTTGTCTTATCCGCCCTGGCTGGTCTCCAGGCACCCATCATCATGATGAGCCAGAATCGTGCAGCTGCTAAGGACGAAACGCTGGCCGCCAAGCACTACGAAGAGACCCTGCGGTTGGATCACGTGCTGGCGCAGAACACACAACTGACACGACAAGTGCATGATCTGGCCAAGCAAATCCATCAACTGACTGAGGAAGTTCGTCTGCGAGTCTGCACATAGCTCTTCGGGCTATCCGCCCATCCGATTCGCCCATCCGATTCGACCAGGCACAACGCGTGGTTTCCGGAGCGGCCGTGGAGCCGTTACTGCCATGGGAACGGTCCTTACCGAAGAAGCCATGGCCCGGCCTCGGGATATCGTCAGCCGGGTTAGGGCTCGGTCTCGACGGAACCCTCATCGAGGACCCCTCGTCCGTCGTCGACCAACTCTGCTTCGGCCACATACGCCCCGTGGGCCGCGTAGTCCTGCTGGATCACCTCGCCTGCCGCCTGCCACAAGGTGTCGGGACGCGGACCGTCCCAATCCAAGAACCAGTGCCGAACAAGCCCGGCCAGCCATGCATCGTTGGTCGGCACTGGGGAAACGGTGAAACGCGAGATCGTGCGCTCGCGTCCCACCAGGTCCGAATAGAGAAGCTCGACCATCAGGGGCTGGCGCTGCTCAATGGCATCGGCGATCCGAATGCGCATCGGGTCCTCCGGATTGCGCAATGCCCCCTGCCACATGCCGATGTCGCCGGCAGGGATGTAGAGGTCGCGGGCTTGTAGCCGATAGTCCTCCAGGCGCGTGTGGCTAGAGCGCGTCACGGCATCATCGGCGAGGAAGACCGTCCAGCCCTGGCATACCGCGATTCCCGAGCCGACGTTTCGCAGGCTGATGGCGAGGTACACCACTCCCTCGGCCAACTCGGCGACGGCGCGACCCCCCTCCGCGCCCACCCAATGGCCTCCGAGGAACATGATCTTCTGCTTGGGGTCGTTGAGCCGGGACTGGGCTAACACTGGGCGCCGCTGCTCCTGGAGTGCAACTTCGGCAATGCGAGCCGATCGGTTGGAAGAGCGGACGGCCGAGAAGGTGGCAATCGCCAGGACCAAAGTGCCGGCCGCCGTGGCCAAGGATGCCACCGTTGCTGTGTCGACTGCATCGATCACCGCACCATTCCTACACCGGTTACGGCACGGACGGAACTTTGCCGCGGCACGGCGATCCCGTCACC
>JASHZK010000317.1 GCA_030042575.1 Acidimicrobiales bacterium | reverse complement strand
CCGGCGGGCGCCCGGACCCACGAGCACCTCATAGGACCGGGCTCCGAGCGGCACCCTCACCGTGATCATCCTTCGGCTCCCGCCCCCGAGGCACCGGGGGACCCGTCGGGCGACGCCTGCGGTCCCACGTCGCTGCCCAGTGCCGGCAAGGCCTTCAACAAGCCCTCGGCCAGCTCCTCGGGAGCGAGGTCGTCGGTATCGAGCACGGTGTCGGCCACCGCTGCGTACAGCGGTGCCCGCGCCTCGGACAGCTCTTCGAGGACCAGTTCGGTCGTGCCCTGCTCCGCCGTAGCGGCCAGGAGGGGCCGCCCAGCTCCTCCCCCCACCCGGGCGGCCAGAGTCTGGGGACGGGCCCGAAGCCAGGCCACGGCGCCCGCCCGGGCCAGACGGGCCCGGTTGCGGGGGTCGAGCACGGCACCGCCACCCACCGAGACGACCGCAGAAGCATCGTCTCGTTCCAGGACCTCGAGCAGACACTGCGACTCCAGGGTGCGAAACCCCCTCTCCCCCCGAGCGGCGAAGAGCGCCGCCACCGACATGCCGCTTCGTCGGCACAGCTCCTCGTCCAGGTCGACGAAACGCCATCCCAGCCGGCGCGCCACCAGGCGTCCCACCGTCGACTTGCCCGTCCCCATCATGCCCACGAGCACGAGCCGCTCAGCCACCGGGGCGCGGCGCTCCGGCCCCTGCTCAAGCACCGGCCTCGGCACCGGACGTCGACCTCGGCACCGCCGAGGGGCTGTCCAAGATCGCGGCGCGGGCCGCCTCGTGATTGCGGACGAACTCGACCACGGAGTCACCCCCGAACTTGCGCAGCGCCTCGCCGGCCAACACCAAGGCGGTCATGGTCTCCGCCACCACCCCCATGGCGGGCACGGCCGTGACATCGGTGCGCTCCTTGAACGACACCTTCTGTTCCTTGGTGGCCACGTCGACCGTGCCCAGCACCGGACGGTTCAAGGTGGCCAACGGCTTCATGCCGACCTTGGCCACCACCAGCTCACCGGTGGACATGCCGCCTTCGATGCCGCCGGCCCGTGTGGTCTGGCGGCGGTAGCGCTGGCCGGCCTCGTCCCAGGAGATGGCGTCGTGGGCCTCCGACCCGCGCCGGGAGGTGATGCTGGAGCCCTCGCCGATGTCCACGTACTTGACGGCCTGGATGCTCATGAGGGCCTGGGCCAGCAGCCCGTCGAGACGGCGGTCCCAGTGGACGTGACTGCCCAGCCCCACCGGCACGCCGTAGGCCAGCACCTCGACCACGCCTCCGAGGGAGTCACCCTCCTTGGCCGCTGCCTTCACCGCCGCCACCATGCGGCTCTCGGCCTCGGCGTCGAAGCAGCGAACGGCCGAGGCGTCCACCTGCTCCAGCTCCTCCGGTCGCGGACGGTGCTGTGGGGAGGCCTCTTCTCCGCCCAGGGCGACCACGTGGCTGATCACGGAGACCCCGATGTGGGCCAGCAGGGCCTTGGCCAGGGCGCCGGCTGCCACTCGAGCCGCCGTTTCGCGCGCCGAGGCCCGCTCGAGCACGTCGCGGGCATCGGCAAAGCCGTACTTCTGCATCCCGGCCAGATCGGCGTGGCCCGGGCGGGGAGCGGTGAGCAGCTTCGACGGCACCCCCGGACGGGGCGACATCTCCTGCTCCCACTTGGGCCATTCGGTGTTGGCGATCTCGATGGCGACCGGGGAGCCGAGCGTGCGACCGTGGCGGACACCGGCCAGGAGCTGCAGTTCGTCCACCTCGAAGCGCATGCGGGGCCCACGCCCGAAGCCGAGGCGGCGCCGAGCCAGTTCCGAGCCGATCGCCTCCGCCGTCACCGCCAAGCCCGAAGGCAGGCCTTCGACGATGATGACCAGGGCCTTTCCGTGCGATTCGCCGGCGGTGAGGAACCGGAGCATTCGCAAAAATCTACCGTCCCGGTGGCCCCGGGCCCGGTGGACGGACGCCGGGAGCCGAAGCAGAGCCTCAGGTTCCGCGGTGGAACAGCGCGTGGGCCAGCGGATTGCCCCACACCACCGCCACCACCGCCCCGGCGGCCATGAACGGTCCGAAGGGGATGCGCGTCTTGCGGCCGCCTCGGCCGGCGGCCATGACGCCCAGTCCCACCGCCGCCCCCAGGAAGAAAGCAGTGAAGAAGGCCACGAAGGCGTGCCCCAGTCCCAGCCAGCCGGTGGCCAGGCCCAGGAGTCCGGCCAGGCGGACGTCGCCGAAGCCCATGCCCTGGGGCACGGCCAGGTGGACGGCCAAGAAGGCGGCGAAGGCCAGTGCTCCGGCGATGGCACCGCGGGCCAGCGAGCCCCACCGGTCGTCGACGGCCGAGGAGATCACGAACAACGGGGTGACCACTGCCGCTGTGGGATAGAGCAGGCGGTTGGGGATCAAGAAGCGCTCGAAGTCGATGGCCGAGATGGCCACCAACGACAGTCCGAGCACGGCATAGGCGGACAGGACCACGTCGTCGCCGATCACCGCGGCCACGGCTCCGAGCACTGCGGCCGAGACGGCCGCCAGCACGAGTGGGCGCTCGGCGTACGCAGTGCGCGCCGCGCAGTGCGGACAGCGCCGGCGCGCCACCACGTCGAGGAG
>JASHZK010000316.1 GCA_030042575.1 Acidimicrobiales bacterium | reverse complement strand
CGACACGGTGCCAGGCGTCAGGCCATCACGCTCACCATGTGCGCCGAGGGCCGGACGAAACGTCGACACCACCGGATCAGCTGGAGTTCGAACCGGGCCGACCTGGCCGGTCGCCTCGTGGCCGAGGGGTTCGGCGTGCGCCCGGGCAGGCTTCCCGGCACCTTCCGCTGGGAGACGGCTCGCGCCGATTACCGCTCGGCCCTGGCCCTGGCCCGGGCGGCCGCAGCCGCCGCCGGTCTCGATGTCCGTCGTCGAGCCCGCATCGGCGGGCGGAGCTACGACTTTCTTCCCCTATCCCATCTGCACCCGGGCATGACCGTGCTGGTGAACGAAGGGGACCGGCTCTGTCCCGCCCGGGTCGATTCCGTGCGCTTCGAGATGTACGACGGCGAGGTATTCGACTTCGAGGTGGAGGACACCCACACCTACATCGCCGAAGGGGTGCTCACTCACAACTCGATCTACGGCTTTCGCCGGGCCGACATCCGCAACATCTTGGAGTTCGAGGAGGCCTTCCCCTCGGCCGCCGTGATCCCCCTCGAACAGAACTACCGCTCCACCCGGACCATCCTCGACGCCGCCAACGCCGTGATCGCCAACAACGTGAGCCGCATCCCCAAGGAGCTGTGGTCCGAGGGCGAGCGCGGCGAGCGCATCCGCCGCTTCCGAGCCGAAGACGAGTACGAAGAGGCGAATTGGATCGCCTCGGAGATCGGGCGCCTGCACGACACCGAGCCCCTCGACCATGGCGACATGGCCGTGTTCTTCCGCACCAACGCCCAGAGCCGGGCGCTGGAGGACGCCCTCATGCGGGCCGAGATCCCCTACAAGGTGGTGGGGGGCACCCGTTTCTACGATCGCCGGGAGGTGCGCGACGTGATGGCCTACCTCCAGGTCGTGGCCAACCCGGCCGACGAGGTGGCCGTCCGGCGCATCGTCAACGTGCCCCGTCGGGGAGTGGGCGATCGCTCGGTGGAACGCCTGGCCGGCTGGGCACGGGCCAGCGGGCTGTCTCTGGCCGGCGCCCTCGGTTTCTGCGAGGAGGCCGGGGTGTCGGGCCGGGCGGCCAAGGGGGTCGCCGAGCTGCGGCGGCTCCTCGAGGACCTCCGGCGCATGGTCGAGGCGGGGGCGGGCCCGGGGGAGCTGGTGGCCGAGGTGGCGGAGAGCACCGGCTACCTGGCCGAGCTCCGGGCCGAGGACACCGTCGAGGCCCGGGGCCGCATCGAGAACGTCGCCGAGCTGGCCACCGGCGCCTCGCGTTTCACCCAGCTCGACGAGTTCCTGGAGTCGGTGGCGCTCGTCTCCGACTCCGACGACCTCCAAGGCGACGGGAGCCGCGTGTCGCTCATGACCCTGCACACGGCCAAGGGCCTCGAGTTCCCGGCCGTGTTCCTGGTGGGCATGGAGGACGGGATCTTTCCCCACCTGCGTGCCCTCGACGATCCGCTGCAGCTCGAGGAGGAGCGGCGGCTGTGCTACGTGGGCATCACCCGAGCCCGGCGACGGCTGTACGTCACCCATGCCTGGAGCCGCACCACCTGGGGGACGGCCAACCACGCCATCCCCAGCCGTTTTCTCTCTGAGCTGCCCGAGGAGCTGGTGCAGGACGTGGGGCCGTCGTGGACGACGCGCCCGGACCCCTTGCGGGAGATCCCGTCGTGGGGGAGGCGGCGCTGGAGCCGGCCTACTGGCTCCGACGGGTCCGACGAGTCCGACGCCGCCGACCACGGCCATGGCGCCGGTCCCGACGCCGACGACTGGCACGACCCTGATCCCTGGCGCCAAGAGGAGCCCGGGCGCCTCGACCGGGAACGGACGCCGGCTCCGGCGCCATCCGCCCGCCGGCGTGGCCCGGCCCGGCGGGCGCCGACCAAGGGACGCCTGCCCAAGATGGCCGAAGAGAAGTTCCGAGGCAGGTCGTGACCGCCTCCGACCGCGACGCCACCGGTCGCCGCCGCGACTGGGACGCCACGACCTACGACCGGATCGCCGACCCCATGACCCGGTGGGGGACCGACGTGCTCGGGCGTCTGGCCCTGGTGGGCGACGAGACCGTGCTCGACGCCGGCTGCGGCAGCGGCCGGGTGACCGAGCAGCTGCTCGAGCGCCTTCCCCGGGGCCGCGTCGTCGGGCTGGACGCGGCGCCGTCGATGCTGGCCGAGGCGGCCACCCGCCTGGCGCGCTTCGGTGACCAGGTGCGCCTCGTCCACGCCGACCTGCTCGAGCTCACCGCCGACACCCTCGAGGGGTCGGCTCCGGTCGATGCCGTGCTCTCCACCGCCACCTTCCACTGGGTGCTCGACCACGACCGGCTGTTCCGCAACCTGGCCTCGGTGATGCGCCCCGGCGCCGCTCTCCGAGCCCAGTGCGGGGCCGACGGGAACATCGCCCGGCTGCTCGAGGCAGTGAGCCGGGTGGGGGGCCAGCGGGCGGGAACCTGGTTGTACGCCACGCCCGAGGACACCCGCCGGCGCCTGGCCGACGCCGGCTTCGTGGACGTCGAGGTGTGGACCCATCCCGAGCCCACGCCCATCGACCCGGGCGAGCCCCTCGAGACCTACCTGGCCACCGTCTGCCTGCGCGTGCACGTGGCCGACATGGCCGAAGACGAGCGCCGGCAGTTCCTGCGCCGGGTGGCCGAGGCGATGCCCGAGCCCGTCATCGACTACGTGCGGCTCAACATCTCCGCCCGCCGAGGCTGACCACCGCCGGTGCGGCGCCGAGCCGGCGCTCTAGCCTCGTCGCCTCGGCGCCGTCACCACCGTCGGTCGACGGGCCACGGCGCGACCCAGGGCGGGCGGCTTCAGGCGCCGAAGGCTGTCCAAGGCCGAGGTGGCCCCCGGGCCCGTGCCGTAGGCGGCCTGTTCGACCGAACGGGCCAACCGGGCCCAGGT
>JASHZK010000315.1 GCA_030042575.1 Acidimicrobiales bacterium | reverse complement strand
TGGCCTCCTCCAACATGAACCCATGGTGCGCCCAGGGTGTGACAGCGAGGCCTCGAGCGCGGGGCGACCGACGGGCCTGAGACATCGGGCATCGACTCCGCCGATGGCGCCAATAGCATGGAGCCGTGCTGTTCGACGGCATGTCGCACCAGCTTCCCGACATCGACCCTCTCGAGACCCAGGAGTGGCTGGACTCCTTCGACGCCGTGCTCGACACCCACGGGCGGGGCCGAGCGCGGTTCCTGCTCATGAAGCTGTTGGAACGGGCCCAGGCCAAACAGGTCGACTTCCCGGCCACGGTGTCCACGCCGTACGTGAACACCATCTCACCCGAACGGGAGCCGTGGTTCCCCGGGGACGAGTACCTCGAACGTCGTGTCCGCGCCTACATCCGGTGGAACGCCGCGGTCATGGTCAGCCGGGCCAACCATCGCAGCGAAGGTATCGGCGGCCACCTCGCCACCTACGCCAGCTCGGCTGCGCTCTACGAGGTCGGCTTCAACCACTTCTTCCGGGGCAAGTCCGACGGCGGGTTCGGCGACCTGGTGTACTTCCAGGGCCACGCCTCACCAGGCATCTACGCCCGGGCCTACGTCGAAGGACGCCTCAGCGAGGCGCAGCTCGATGCCTTCAGGCAGGAGGTCGACGGCCAGGGCCTTCCGAGCTACCCACACCCCCGGCTGCTCCCCGACTTCTGGGAGTACCCGACGGTGTCCATGGGCCTCGGCCCCCTGTGCGCCATCTATCAGGCGCACGTCAATCGCTACCTGCTCAGCCGGGAGCTGGTCGACACGAGCACCAGCCGGGTGTGGGCGTTTCTCGGCGACGGCGAGCTCGACGAGGTGGAGTCCGTCGGCGCCCTCGGGGTGGCCGGGCGCGAGCACCTGCACAACCTCATCTTCGTCGTCAACTGCAACCTGCAACGGCTGGACGGGCCGGTGCGCGGCAACGGCAAGATCATCCAGGAGGCCGAGGCCCTCTTCCGAGGGGCCGGCTGGAACGTGATCAAGGTCATCTGGGGCTCGAAATGGGACGAGCTGCTGGCCCGCGACGTCGACGGCGTTCTCCTGGACAAGATGAACAGCACTCCCGACGGTGAGTTCCAGAAGTACGCCACTGAGTCCGGCGCATACATCAGGGAGCATTTCTTCGGACCCGACCCCCGACTGCGGAAGTTGGTCGAGCACCTCTCCGACGAGGACCTCCAGGCCCTGCCCCGAGGCGGGCACGACTATCGCAAGCTCTACGCCGCCTACGCGCTGGCCTCCGAGCAGAGGGACCAGCCCACGGTGATCCTGGCCAAGACGGTCAAAGGCTGGACTCTGGGGCCTGAGATCGAGGCCCGCAACGCCACACATCAGATCAAGAAGATGAGCAAGGCTCAGCTCGTCACCCTGCGCGATCGGCTCTATCTCCAAGAGGAGATCCCCGACGAGGCGCTCGACGCCGAGCACCCGCCTTACTACCGTCCGCCCCAGGGATCGCCCGCCCACGAGTACCTGGTGGCCCGGCGCAAGGTTCTGGCCGGCCCGGTACCCACCAGGGTGGTCCGACCCAATCCGGCACCGGCGCCCGAACCGAAGCTGTCCACCGACCTGCTGGCGGGATCGGGGTCCCAGGCCGCGTCCACCACCATGGCCTTCGCCCGGCTGCTTCGGGGTATGGTGCGCGACCCGAACATCGGAAGGTTCGTGGCACCGATCGTCCCCGACGAGGCTCGCACCTTCGGGCTCGAACCGCTCATCGCCGAGACCAAGATCTACGCTCCCGAGGGCCAGCGCTACACCCCAGTCGACGCCGAGCTGATCCTGCGTTACGCCGAGGACCGCAAAGGTCAAGTGCTCGAAGAGGGGATCACCGAAGCGGGGGCCATGGCTTCGTTCATCGCGCTCGCCACCTCGTACGCCACCTGGGGCCGGCCCATGCTGCCCATCTACCTGTTCTATTCGATGTTCGGGTTTCAACGAACCGGCGACCTCGCTTGGCTGCTGGGGGACATACGGGGTCGGGGCATCCTCGCCGGCTGCACGGCCGGAAGGACCACCTTGCAGGGTGAAGGGCTCCAGCACGACGACGGCCACTCACCGGTGCTCGCCTCCACCAACCCGGCGTGCCGGGTCTACGACCCCGCCTTCGCCTATGAAGTGGCCGTAGTGGTCGAAGAGGCGATCCGCCGCACGCTCGGCACCTCGCCCGAGGACCGCTTCTGGTACGTCACCCTCTACAACGAGAACTACGTCATGCCCCCCATCCCCGAGGGCCAGGCCGGCGACGAGACGCGCCGAGGCATCCTCAAAGGCATCTACCGCTTCGCCGAGATGGCGGACGCGGGATCGGCGGACCAAGTCGGCCCCCGCCGGGCCTCCCTGCTCTTCTCGGGGCCAACATGGCAACTGGCCATGGAGGCCCGGGACATGCTGCGCCAGGACTGGGGGGTCTCCGCCGACGCATGGTCGGTGACTTCGTACTCCGAGCTGCGATCGGACGCCCTGTCAGCCGATCGGTGGAACCGTCTGCACCCGAGCGAGAACCCGAGAGTGCCGTACATCGAGGAGGTCCTGGGGAACACGACGGGCCCGGTGGTGGCGGTGACCGACTACGTCCGCTCCGTTCCCGACCAGGTGGCGCGCTGGATCGACCGACCGTTTGCTTCCCTGGGCACCGACGGTTTCGGCCGCTCCGACACGCGCAAGGCGCTTCGCCGTTTCTTCGAGATCGACGCCCCCCACCTCGTGGTGGCCGTCCTCGCTCTTCTGGCGAGCTCTGGTGACGGCAAAGCCGAGGATGTCGAGCAGGCCATCAAGCGCTACGGCATCGACGCCAGCGCCCCGGAACCCTGGGCGGCGCACTGAGGTCCACCAGAAGGGCCATAGCTGGCTCGGGGCGATAGCCTCGCCTCGATGGCCAGGCGAAGCCTGCACCTCTCCCAGGACCCGGAAGCCGACAAGCTGCTGTCGACCGATCCCCTGGCGCTGCTGATCGGGATGGTCCTCGACCAGCAGGTGCCGCTGGAGTGGGCGTTCTCGGCGCCGCTGGAGCTCCGGCGCCGTCTCCCGGAGGGATTCGAGGCGGGACGGTTGGCCGCTCTCGGCCCCGACACCCTGGCCGCGATCTTCTCTCAGCGCCCGGCCCTGCACCGCTATCCGGGATCCATGGCCAAACGCGTTCACGAGCTGTGCCGCGTCCTCGTCGAGCAGTACGGAGGCCGCGCCGAAGGAGTGTGGGAGGGCGTCGCCACCGGAGCCGAGCTCCTGCAGCGAGTGCGAGCGCTGCCCGGGTTCGGCGAGCAGAAAGCCATGATCTTCGTCGCCCTGTTGGGCAAGCAGCTCGGCGTTCGGCCTGCAGGGTGGGACGACGTCAGCACCCCCTACAGTGAGCCGGGCAGCTTCCGCTCCGCCGCCGACATCGTCGACGAAGCGTCGCTACGTAAGGTGCGCGCCTTCAAGCAGGACCTGAAGGCGAAAAACAGGAAGAAGTGAGCGGGACGGCCCTCGATCTGGCCGGGCGGCGCCTCTACCTGTGCACACCGGACCGACCCGACCTCGAAGACTTCCTCGAGGCTTGCTTGCAGGGTGGGGTCGACGTCGTGCAGCTGCGTGACAAGACGCTCGAAGCTCGACACTTGGTGCAACGGGCGAGGGTGGCGGCTCTGGTGTGCGCCGACCACGGCGTGCCCTTCATCGTCAACGACCGTCCCGACGCGGCCCTGGAGGCAGGCGCTGACGGAGTCCACCTCGGTCAGGACGACGTCTCTCCCCAGGTGGCCCGGCGCGTCCTCGGCGCCGACGCCATCGTGGGCCGGTCGACGCACGCCGTCGCCGAGCTCGAAGCGAGTCGGAAGGAGCCCATCGACTACGTCTCGGCCGGTCCGGTGGAGCCCACGCCCACCAAGCCCGGACGCCCCGGTACCGGCCTCGACTACATCAGGTTGGCCAGCGAACGGGCCGGGCACCCGGTCTTCGTCACCGGCGGCGTGAGACCACAGACAGTGCCGCGTCTGGTGGAGGCGGGAGCCCGGCGGTTCGTGGTGGTGCGCTATCTCACCCAGTCGAGCGACATCGACAACGATGCACGCCGGCTCTGCTATGCCATTGACGCCGCCCTGGCGTCCGCGCGAGCGAACTGAGGCCGGTGAACCTCCACCGGGAACGGTGATGGAGCTGCCCCCGGTCAGGGTCCCTGGCGTTCGAGCCAACCCACCAGCAGGGCCATGGCCCGGGGGTCGGCTCGCAGCCGGTGTCCGGCGCCCGGTAGCATCCGCAGCTCGGCGGCCGCTCCGGCGGCATCGGCCAGCTGGCGGGCATCCGACAGCGGGACCACGTCGTCGTCCACACCGTGCACGATCAGTAGGGCCCGGCGGGCCAGCGAGGCCGCCCCTTCGAGGGGGTTCAGCTCGGCGAAATCGTGCGCCCAGTCGGGCAGGCTGGGAGGGAAGCCCGAGCTGCGCACCACCCCGATTCGGCGAGCCATCTCCAACATGGAAGACGGGTCCCGGGCCCAGTCGACGAAGGTGGCCGGTGACCCCAGGCAGCCCACTCCTCGCACCCGCTGGTCGGCATCGGCCAGGCCCAGGCCGATCGAGCCGCCGACGCCGAATCCCACCACCCAGACCCCACCGCCGGCAGCCACCACGCTGGCGTGGTCGACCAGCACCCGGGCGTCCTCCAACCAACCGCTCAAGCAGAAGTCGCCAGCCGATCCCCCCACGCCGCGGAGGCATCCGGCGACCACACGCCAACCCGATTCCGCCGCCAGTCGGTCGGCCAAGAGGGGAAGGCCGCGTCCCGTGCGATCGGCACTCGCCTCCTCGACGGGGAAGTCGTGCAGGAGAAGGGCCGTGCTGGCCGGGACCGTGGTGACGACGGTCGGCGGGCCCGGAGACCCCTGTGTCGCCGAGGCCACCATTCCGGTTCCGGCCACGTGAACCAGGAGGGCACCCGACGGGCCCTGCACGGTCTGCCAGGCTCCGGCTGCCACCACCGCCGGCCCGTCTTCCCGCCTGGCCCGGAGCGGTCAGATCCCGATGCGCTGAGCCAGCAGCTCGCGGTGATACGTGGGGTCACCGAGCAGCAGCTCGGAGGACTTGGCCCGCTTGAAGTAGAGGTGGGCGTCGTGCTCCCAGGTGAACCCGATACCCCCGTGGATCTGGATGTTCTCGGCTGCGGCATGGAAGTACGCCTCCGAGCAGTAGGACTTGGCCAGACTGGCCACCACCGGCAGCTCGTCGGAATCCTCCGCCGCCGCCCAGCCGGCGTAGTAGGCAGCCGACTTGGCCGACTCGACCTCGAGCAACATGTCGGCGCACTTGTGTTTGATGGCCTGGAACGACCCGATGGGCCGGCCGAACTGGATGCGGGTCTTGGCGTACTCCACCGACATGTCCAAACAGCGTTGCGCCCCGCCCACCTGCTCGGCAGCCAAGGCCACGGCGGCCAGGTCCAAGGTGCGAGTCAGCACGGGCCCGGCCGTGCCGTCGCCGCCCAGCAAACGGGCGGGCGTGGAGGAGAATTCCAGCCGGGCCTGTTTGCGGGTCTGGTCCATGGTGGCCAGCGGGGTGCGGGTCACTCCGGCGGCATCGCCCTCCACGGCGAAAAGGCTGACACCGGCCTCGCTGCGAGCCGCCACCAGGACGAGCGACGCGCTGTGACCGTCGATGACGAACATCTTGTGCCCGTCGAGCACCCAGCCGTCGCCCTGGCGGCGAGCGGCCAGTGTCACGCCCTGGAGGTCCCAGCGACCGCTGTCCTCGGTGATGGCCAGGGTGGCGATTGTCTCGCCCGAAGCGATCCCCGGGAGGTAGTCCTTCTTCGCCGATTCGTCGCCGCAAGACAGGAGGCAATTGGAGGCCAAGGCCACGGTGGAGAAGTAGGGGGCGCAGACGAGGCAGGCCCCCATTTCTTCGAAGACCACGATCAGCTCGACATAGCCGAATCCGGCGCCGCCGTACTCCTCGGGGATGGCCATGCCCTGCAACCCCAGCTGGTTGGCCATCTGCTCCCACACCGCCGGGTCGTAACCCTCAGTGGTCTCCATGAGCCGTCGTACCTCGGTCATGGGGGATTTGTCCTCCAGGAACCGATGGACGGCCCGGCGGAGCTCCTCCTGCTCCTCGCTGAAGGCGAAATTCATGCAGCTGGTCTACCAGACGGGGGCATTGTCGACCACCTGGTCAATAAACTCCCGGGCATGAGCCTCCACTACCAAGACGGGTTGGTGGACGTCCACCGGGTGGTCGTCGGACCCATGGACAACAACGTCTATGTCGTCCGGTGCCGCCGCACGGGCGACGCCCTCATGGTCGATGCCGCCAACGAGCACGAACGTCTGCTGGAGATGTGCCAGACCCTGGGCGTGCGGCGGGTGGTGGAGACGCACGGCCACTGGGACCACATCCAGGCGGTGCCCGCCATCCGCGATGCCGGCTACGACGTGGCGGTCACCGCAGCCGATGCCGGGATGCTGCCCTCGTACGACGAGCTGCTGGAGGACGATTCGGTCATCGAAGTCGGCGAGCTGACCATCGCCACCATCGCCACACCCGGCCACACCCCCGGCTCCATGTGCTTCTACGTGGAGGGCACACCGCTCTTGTTCACCGGGGACACGCTGTTCCCCGGCGGGCCGGGAGCCACCAAGTTCCCCGGCGGGGACTTCCCCGCCATCATCCGTTCGATCGACGAGAGGATCTTCTCCAAGTTCGGGTCCGACACTCTGGTGCTGCCAGGGCACGGGGCGGACACCACCGTGGGCAGCGAGCGTCCACACCTCCAGGAGTGGGCCGACAGAGGCTGGTGAGCCACTAGGGGAACAGGCCGCGGGCGGCGATGGCGTCGGCCACCCGTTGCACGGCCAGCGCACCGGCTGCCCGGCGCATCGACACCCTCAGGGTCTGGGCCCTGGCCCACACCGCCTCGAAAGCGGTGTCCATGGTGTTCCCGAGACGGGTGGCCACGAGGTCCTCGTCCCAGGCGAAGCCCTGACGGCTCTGAGCCCATTCGAAGTACGAGGCGGTCACCCCGCCGGCGTTGGCCAGGATGTCGGGCACGACGGTGACCCCCCGTTCGTCGAACACGGCATCGGCGTCGGGAGTCGTCGGCCCGTTGGCCGCTTCCACCACCACCTTGGCCGACAACTTGGCCGCATCGGCGGCGTCGATCGCCCCTTCCAAGGCGGCCGGAACCACCAACTCCGATTCGACGGACCACAGGTCTCCGGCGGCGATGGCGGCGCCCCCGTCGAAACCGGACACCGAGCCGGTGGCGGCGACGTGATCGGAGAGCAGCCCGATGTCCAGCCCGCCGGGGTTGTGGACGGCGCCGCCGATGTCGGCGACAGCCACGACCCGCATACCGGCCGACCACAGGAGGAAGGCCAGGGGGCCACCGACCTTTCCGAATCCCTGGACCACCACTCGGGCCCGGACCAGGTCCATGCCGAGAGCGGCGAAGACGGCCCGCACGCAGCGGACCACACCTGAAGCAGTGGCACCGGAGTGCAGCTTCATGCCCCCAACCGACAGCGGCTTGCCCGTCACCGTGCCGGGGAGGGATCGCCCGTGCAGCATGTCGATGGTGTCCAGCACCCAGGCCATCACACGTTCGTCGGTGTTCACGTCGGGGGCGGGCACATCGCTGTCGGGACCGAGCAACGAGGCGATCTCGAAGGTGTAGCGCCGGGTGAGTCGTTCGAGCTCACCTTCGGAGAGCAGCCGGGGATCACAACGCACGCCGCCCTTGCCGCCGCCGAAGGGGATGTCCACCACGGCCGTCTTGAGGGTCATGTCAGCGGCCAGGGCGGCCACCTCGGCGGCCCCTGTCAACGGATGGAAGCGGATCCCGCCCTTGGCCGGTCCGCGAGTGGTGTCATGATGGATCCTCCATCCGCTGAACACCTCGACGTGCCCGTCGTCCATGCGCACCGGAACCGACACCTGGAGGACCCGCTTGGGCACGCGCAGCATGCGGTGGATGTCCGGGTTCAGGCCCACCAGGGCAGCGGCGTCGTCGATGCGCTGAACGACTGCCGCCCAGGGGTCGTAGGCAGCAGCTGCCGGATCGGCCATCTCCCCCGTCACCATGACAGGCGCCGGATCGGGCATCACGTCCTCCCCATCGTGGGCGCCGGCGCTGCGTGATGCCGATGCCGTGAGAGCCGATGCTCGTTCTCCGACTTGACCCTGGCGACCAGCGGCGAACGAGCCAACCACCACACACCGGCGAAGAGCACCAGGAGCGCCACCCCCTCACCTGGACCTCGGACGCCGGTCGTGCTCACCCTATCGCCGAAGAGAAAGACGCCGATGAGGATCGAGATCAATGGATCGACGATCACCATCATCGATTGCGAAGCGGTGATCGGTCCGGCGTGGAACGCATTCTGGGCCAGGAACATACCGGCCAATCCGGCCCCGGCCAGGGCGTAGGGGGGCCAGTGGAGAAAGACAGTGGACCAGCCCTGATCGATCTGAAGGTTCACCTCCCTGATGAGGGCGGCGGTGAAGGCCCAGGCAATGCCGGCCGACAGGCCGAACATGGCGGCCTGCCAGGCCGTCGAGCCGACGCGGGTCAGGAGAACGGCTGCGGCGGCCAGGCCGACGCAACCGATCGACACATAGGACCAGTCGGCCCAACCGGGAAGCTGGCTTCCTCCGCTGGGGGCGGCCAGGGCCAGGAACAAAGCCAGGCCCGCCGCCGATCCGGTGGCACCGACCCACTCGCGCACCCCCAGGGGATGGCGGAACCACAGGCCCAAGATGGCCACCAGGAAGGGGAGCTCCAGGGTGAGGATGGGTTGGACGAGGGACAAGTGGCCGAAATGCAAGGCCAGGAACTGCAGCAGGAAGCCGGCGATCATCGTGCCGAATCCGGCCAGCCACACCTTGCGCCGCAGGGCGTAGGCCATGAGCCGCCATCGCATGGTGGATGTGGCTGGTGCCGTCTCGACGCCGAGTCGTTGCAGGATCGTGGTCAGGGCGTTGGCGAACGCAGCCATAACGGCCAGCAGATAGGCCATCGTCTGCTGTTCTAGTCGATCGCCTCTCCGGTCGATGCCATTGCCGGCAGACGTGGCACCGGGCCCCCTGGCAGCCGTCTCGGAGGCCTCGGTACGCTCGGGCCCCGGCGGGACGGCTCCAGCCGGTCCCCGACGCCGAGGAGCGGGCATGGTGGAACAGGTCTCCGTGAAGGACTTCGAGAAAGAGGCCCGCGCCTTTTTGGAGGACAACGCCGAACGGCGGGTGGAGGTGCGGCAGGGGTGGGGCGAGG
>JASHZK010000314.1 GCA_030042575.1 Acidimicrobiales bacterium | reverse complement strand
GCTGTGGTTCTCCATCATGAGCACCACGATGTGGTCGATCTCGGGCAGTGTGTCCGTTCCGGCTGCCATGTGCGGGAACGGGAGGGAATCAGGTTTGCGGCGTGCCACCGGACTGGGCGATGAGTGACGCCCCTCCTTGGCGACGCTGGGGGTGGAGCCGGCACCACAGGCCCCTAGGAGACCTCCGGTGGCCAGGGTCCCGACGACCAGGGCTCCACCTCTGAGTAGTTGGCGCCGGGACATCGACGCCTGACGATGGAATTCCCCTTCGATGCCCTCACCCTAGGGCATGAGCCCGTTGCACGCTGGGGACCGACTGGGCCCATGGCAGATGCCTGTGGACGCCTGGCTGGTCCGGGCCGGGTCGAGGGCACGGGGGCGAACCCGTCCCGGCAACCCCGGAGTCTGTCGGTCGATGCTTGTCCACGGCGAACCCGCGTTGGCGTCACGATCTTCCATCAAGTGATCCGGCCACTGTCTAGGACCATCCACTGCCGCCGATCCAACAACTCTCGGACGACGTCCAGATGACCCGCGTGACAGGCCGTCTCCCCGATCACATGCACGACGATCTCTCGTAGGTCGTTGAGCTTCCACGAGCCGAACAACCCCGCTGGCCACTCGGCCGGCGCTGCGTCCAGTGGAACCGTGGCGATGATCTCGTCCGCCTGCCGGGCTTCTTCGCCATAGAGCGCCAGCACCCTCTGCGGCGATGTCCCCCCATCCACGTCCCAGGCCGATCCAGCTTGGGATCGGAACGAGGCCCACGCAGTTGGATCCCCGGCCGTCACGGCACGAAACCAGAACCGCTCGACATCCACAGCGAGATGGTTCACCAACCCCACGCAGGTCCAACCGGAGGGCAGGACGGGCTGGCGCAACTGCTGGTCCGACAACCCATCCACGATACCCAGCACGTGTCTTCGGGCCGCGTTCAAGGCCGCCTGCAACACCGACCGATCGTCGCTCACAGCTCCCCCGTTCATTGACACCCCCCACAGCTGTCTAGTCCGAGACGACCCGACCTGCAGGGACGGCGAGGCGAAGGCCCGCCCTAGTGGACACCCATCCGTTGTTCGTAGTGGTCGACGGAGGGAAACGGTCTTCCAGCGACCCCCATTCCACCAGGAACAGATAGCGACTGACCGATCATGGCAGCCGAGTAGGAACCCACTGGCAAGGTAGCCAGTGATCACAACCAGTGCCGCAGGTACACTCCCGCCGATGCGAGCCAGACCAGGAGGACCCGTACCATGAAGCTTGGGTTCATCACGGAGCGGGCTCTCAACTCCAACTACCGCGTCCTCATCCCGATGGCAGGACTCGAACGCCGAGGTCACACCATCGTGTGGCCCGCCGACGTACATGTCGACGTCCCCACCGCCGCGCTGTTCGGCTGCGACCTCGTCCACTGTTTTCGGCGCCTGGACAGGTTCGCCGATCTCATGCAGTTGGCGGCGAGGGGTGTCGCCATCAGCTTCGACAACGATGACGACCTCAGCGCTACCGACATCAGCGCCGAGGGTGGGCACCCGAGCCGGATTGGTCGTCAGAACCCCCAGCGCATGATCCGTGGAGGGCGCGGCCAACTCGAGAACAAGAAGAAGTTCTCCGACATCCTCAAGATCGCAAGTTTCGCCGACCTGGCCACGACGCCGAGCGAGGTGCTGGCCGAAAAGTACAGGGGGGCGGGAGCCACGAACGTAAGAGTCATCGAGAACTATGTCGATCGCCTCATTCAGGGCTTCGGATCACGTAACAAACACCAAGGCGTGGTCGTGGGCTGGGTGGCCAGCAAGGAACATGAGACGGACCTGCCACATCTGTCGATCACCGACGCCCTTCGTCAACTGCTCGAGCAGCACGGCGATCTCCGGGTGCTGACGGTCGGCTCTCGTCTTCGCCTCGATTCTCCCCGTTATGAGTTTCAACCTCACATACCATTCGATGAATTGGCGTCGATGGCCGCCGGCATAGACATCGGTATCGCTCCCCTGGCTGACACGCCGTTCAATCGTGCACGCTCGAACGTCAAGCTGAAGGAGTACGCCGCCGGCGGAGCGTGCTGGCTGGCTTCCCCGGTGGGTGCTTACGCCTCGATGGGCATGCGCCAAGGTGGACGCCTCGTGACAGGCGACAACTGGCAGCAGGCCCTGGATTTGCTGATTGGAAGCCGATTCACCCGCGGCCGCCTTTCGCGGCAGGCGATGCGATGGGCCAAGACCCAGACGATCGACGCCAACATCTCCACCTGGGAGGATGCGTTCGTCGACGCGGTGGAGCGCGCCCGGGCCAGGCGACCTGGCTGAGTCCGGGCCCGAGCACGCCCAAGAGCGTTCCCGACCGGCTAGCAACTCGAGCGAGGTGGCGGTCAAAGCCCAAGTGGGCTCCAGGCCAAGAGTCACCTGTCGGGCGCTCTTGTCCTCGACTCACGGGCCATCCGTCCGCTGACCCGAGCGCGCCTCCAGACACTGCCGGCCAGGACAAGCAGGACGATCCCGGGCAACACCACCCATTCGGCCGGGTGGAAGCGGTGCAGCAGCAGTGCCACTCCCGCTACCGCCGCTACCGCGGCGAGGAATTCGGGTGTGTCGCCCACCAGGAAACGCCAGACCCCCACAACGGCGAGGCGGCACCGGCGCCCGAGGGCGTTCACGACTCCACTTCCGCTTCCACCAGAACGGGGCGGACGACGCGTCGCATCGACAAGACGAGCCCGGCGGTGGTGAGACCGAAAACACCCACCAGGGCGGGAAGGCTGGCGTTGGACCCCGGCCAGTGGGCGCCGGCGCCCTCGCCGATCCAGAACGTGCCGAAACTCGTGAGCAACACGCCCACCACCATCTTGAGGAGGTTCTCCGGGACCTCTGAGAGCTGGCGCGCCACCATGACGCCGATGACGGCCACCACCAGGGCCGCCGCACCGGCGGCGGCCGAAGCCTGAGCCAGGCGGTGCTGACTGGCGCCCAGGCTGATCACGATGAGGACCACCTCGACGCCCTCGAGGAGCACGCCTTTGAAAGCAACACCGAACCCCTCGACGAAGCCCCGGTCGTCGCTGTTGCCCGAGGATTTCAGTGCGTGGACGGTCTCGGTGTAGATGGCCTTCTCGTCGTGGCGGGCCACGATCCCCGCCGCTCGGAGCACCGCCTTGCGGAGCCAGCTCAACCCGAGCAACAGCAACAGGGCGCCTACCGCCACGCGCAGCCCGTCGATCGGTGCGTAGCGGACCAAGGGCACGCCGCCGATCGCCACCGCCAGGGCGAGCACGGCGGCGGCGGCTCCCGCCCCCTGGAGCGAGCAGCGCCAACCCCTGGTGACTCCCACTGCAGCCACGATGGTGAAAGCCTCCACCATCTCCACCAGCGACGCGCCGAACACGGCAAGCACGAGGACCACGAGTGACGAGGTCCCCGAGGCGGTGGCCAGTAACTCCATCCGCCTCTCAGCCTGTCACGAATTCTCCGATCGGCAAGAGGTTCGAGCGGGGGGGGTCCACGCCGGCCCGGGGGCGGGCACTGCCCGCGCCGTCGGCCCTCGGGGGGAGTTGACCCACGAGGCAGGGAACCTTTCTCGACCCCGAGGGGGTTTAGGAAGATGATGGGCCTGAGAGAGGGTTGCTCGAGAGAGGGTCGCTGATGGCACCGTTGCGCCGTGACCGCAGACGTGCCGCCTTCGAGCAGTTCGTGGCCGAGGGCACCGAGGCCATGCTCCGAACCGCCTACCTGGTCACCGGCGATGCCGGCCACGCCGAGGACCTGGTCCAAGAAACCCTGTTCCAGGTGGCCCGGCGGTGGGCGCGGGTGGTCTCGATGGAGAGCCCGCATGCCTATGCACGAAGGATCCTCGTCAACCTGGCCTTGGACAGCTCCGAACGGCGGGCCCGCCATCGCCACGAGCTCGAGGCACCGGCCCCTGCTGACCGATCTTCCCGGTGGGAGCCAGAGGTCTCGTCAGGTGTCTTTGCCACGGCCGACGAGCGAATCGGACTCGTCCGAGCACTTGGTGAGTTGCCCATCCGCCAGCGGGTGGTGTTGGTCTTGCGGTACTTCGACGACTTGAGCGAGTCAGAGGTGGCATCGATGCTGGGTTGTCCTGTCGGGACCGTGAAAAGCACGGCTTTCCGGGCCTTGGAGAAGATGCGCGAGCTGGTCCCCCGTGGCGGGCCCCCGCTCGAGCCAGCAATCGGTTTCCTTGCATGTTCCAAACGAAAGGGTGAATGAGGATGACGGATGCTCAGCTGGAAACGCAACTGCGCGAGGTGCTGGCTGTTCGCGCCAGGGAGCTCACCACAGATGCGGTAGAACGCCTGCGCCGGGTCGACTACCGGCCCCGCACGAATCGTCGGTGGCCCCTGACCATGAGCGCACTCGGAGCTGCCTCCGGCACTGCCGCCGTGGTGTCGGTCGTGGTACTGGGGGGATCCCAAACGGCCTTCGCCGGATGGAGCGCCACACCCACGAGGACCACGGCCGCCCAGAGCGCAGACACGCAAGCTGACTGCCTGGCCAAGCTGGCGACCGTGCCCGGCGGTTCGAGCCCGGGAAGCTGGACTGAGGAGGTGAGCGACGTGCGCGGTCCGTACAGCGTGGTGCTCTACCAGAACGGTAGTGCGTTCGCGACCTGTTTCACGGGGCCATCTTTCACCCTGGCCTCACTGAATTCGCCTGCCGGCTCGGAAATGACGACTTCAGGAGCGGGCTCAGGGACAGCTGGTTCCGGTGAATCCTCGACGTCCTCCGGGTTTTCGTCGCCCGGCGGCGGCATCGACACCCTGGTGGTGAGTCATCTGGCGCTGGCCGGAAACGGTCCCTACACCCTCGTCGAAGGCAGCCTCGAACCGACGGTGAGCGCCTTGACCTTTACCCTGAGCGACGGTCAACAGGTCACCGCCACAACGGCCAATGGATGGTTCGTCGCCTGGTGGCCGAGCAACGCCGATGTGACAGCTGTGCAGGTCACCTCCAACAGCGGGACGACAACGGAACCCGTCAACTCGCCCAGCCCAGGACCGCTTCCCGCCGCCAATGGCTCCTCCGGCGCCACGACGAACGCCCGGGGCCGAGACGGTGGTGGCGCGCCATAGCCTCGGGGGTCCCCCGCTGGCCGGTGTCGGCCACCGGTCCACTTGCAGCCGGCACCCCGGCGCTGTGACCTGCGACAATTGCCGCTCGGGAACGCCCAGGGGACTGGCGACAATACCTAGATATGAGGACGAGGAGGCCCCGGCCACCGGGAGAGGGCATGGCCCGGAGGATCGTCGATCCCCGTGCCTTCGAGCGGTGCTTCGAAGAGCACTTCCCGGCCGTGCACCGCCTCATTGCCAGGCGGGTGGGTACAGCTCTGGCCGACGACCTGGCCGCTGAAACCTTCGCCACCGCATTCCGCCGACGCCATGAATTCGACCCCCGGGCGGGAAGCCTCCGGGCCTGGCTGTTCGGTATCGCCTCGAACCTCCTGCGAAACCACTGGCGAGCCGAGCAACACCAACTCGAAGTCGACTCCCGACTGGCGGCCGACGTCGAGCTTCGCCAAGACCCCGGGCTGAGCGACGAACAGCTGAGCGCCTCTCTGGTGGCGCCCCAGGTCGCGGGCGCCCTGGCCGACCTCGTGGCTGAGCAGCGTGAGGTCCTTCTGCTTCACGCCTGGGGCGAGCTCAGCAACGAGGAGATCTCCTGTGCGCTCGGCATCCCGCTCGGTACCGTGCGCTCCCGTCTGTCGAGGGCACGGGCGACGCTGCGAGACCGGCTCGGCGGCTTCGACTTCGACCTCTGGGTGCTCGCCGACGAGCAGAACCCCCGACGACGAGGAGATACCCATGCCTGACGAACTCGACGCCGTGCGGACCTTTCGCAGTGACATCCCCGGGCCCTCCACCGACGCTTGGGCCCGGGCCCGGGCTGCGGTCGCCGAGGTGTCCGGCAACGCCGCTCACCGTGCCGGCCACGAGCAGCGGACGAGGCGGCGCTGGCCGCTGGCCATAGGTGCTGTCGGAGCGGCCTCGGGAACCGCTGCGCTCGTATCGGTCCTGGTGCTCGGGGGATCCCAGGCCGCTTTCGCCGGATGGAGCGCCACACCCTCGTACGCCACCGCCGAGCAGACGGCTGCCACCCAGAGCAGCTGTCAGGTGGACCTGCCCACCCTTCTGGCTCAGGGCCGCTGGACCCAGGTGGCCATCGACGCCCGGGGGCCCTACTCCATGGCCGTGTTCGAAAGCGGCACCACCCTGGCGAGCTGTCTCACGGGCCCGTCGTTCACGACGGTCCAAGCCGAGTCACTCACGTCGGACAGCGCCATGGTGTCGGCTTCAGGTGGTCCAGCTCCGGGTGCGGCGGCTTCCCCGGTCGGGACCTTGTCGTCGGGCGGCGACATAGAGCAGCTCCTGGTCAGCCACTTCTCGGAAGCGGGAAACGGCCCGTACACCTTGGCCGAGGGACGCATCGAACCGGCGGTCAGCGCGGTCACCTTGGTCCTGGGTGAGGGCCGAGACGTGACCGCCACGACGGGTAGCGGATGGGTCGTCGCCTGGTGGCCTGGCGGCGATGACGTGACCGCGGCCGAGATCACGTCGGCGTCCGTGACGACGACGGTGCCCATGGAGCACGTGCCGGGTCCAACCCCGCCATCCCCGGGCCGCCGGTTTCCCGGCACGGGGACCGCGGTTCCAGCGGGCGGTCCGCCAGGTGGTGCCTAGGTCCGAGAGGTCAGAGATCGAGCCCGTCGTCGGGTTCCGAGTCGCCGTCGACACGGATCCGAGGGTCCATCGGACGTCGAGCGGGAGACGGCGGGCGTGGCGGGCGGCTTCGCTCGTGGCCGTCCTCGTCGCCTCGGCGCTGGAGGTGACGGCGTACGGGAGCCCATCGCCACCCTCGAGCGCTCACTCGTCGAGGACGACAGCAACAACCACCACCACCGTGCCCTCGGCCCCGGCCGGCGGCTCAGGACTTCCCGGCGATGCCACCTCCAAGGAATTGGAGCTCGACCAATGCATGCAGGCTCACGGCGTCGTTGGCTTTGGGGAAGGGGGGCCCGCTCCGGGCAGCCCTCCTCCATCGGGCGGTGCGTCCATGAGCTATCTCGGAGACAGCTTCGATCCCAACTCCCCCACCGTCGAGGCTGCGGACAAGGCTTGCGCCGAGTACATGGTCGCCGAGCCCGTCTCGCCCGCCGTGTCGGCCCAGGTCCTGCGAGAGCAGCTGGAGTACGCCCAGTGCATGCAGACGCATGGCGAGCCCGGCTTCCCCGACCCCAGCTCCAGCGGCGGCTTCACCATCCCGCGCTCGGTCGATCAGAACAGCGGCAGCTACCGGTCCGCCGAGGAGGCGTGCCAGAGCTCGCTGCCCGGCCCGCCCGTCCCCAGCGGAAGCTGAGGTCAGTGGATGGAACCCGACACTGGCAGCGATCGGATGGCCGTGGCGACCGGGCGAGCTCGACGCAAAACGCTGGGGGCGATGGCCGTGGCCCTCGTCCTCGTGGCGGCCGGGGTGTCCCTGGCGCTCGTCGATCCCTTCGCCACCGGGGAGTCCGATACTCCCGGCGTCGCCGGCATCTCCTACCCGACGGGGATCTACACCGTGGTCCGGGAAGACCTCTCCTCGCAGATGCAGGAGTCGGCCACCTTGGGCTACGCCGGCAGCTACGACGTCTCGGCCCCGTCGGGGACGAGCGCCGAGACCGTGGCCCAGGACCGACAGACCGTGACCCAGGATCAGCAGACCCTGTCCGCCGACGAGCGGACCGAGGCCGACCAGGCGAACGCCGACAACCAGCAGACAGCGGCGGACCAGGGTGACGTCGACACCGACCAGTCCATTCTGGCCGCCGATGACGGGGCTGAATCGGGGGCCTGCGCCGGGTCAGGGGCGTCAAGCGCGGCGTGCGGCCAGGACCAGCAGAAGCTGAGCACGGACCGCAGCGCCCTCATCCAGGCCCAGCAGCAACTACAGAGCGCCCAATCGGGTGCGGCCCTGGCCAACGACCAGGACCAGGCCACGGTGCAATCGGAGGAGGCGAAGCTCCAGGACGACGAGGGCACGCTTGCCTCGGATCAAGCGACCGAGACGAACCCGGGAACGACCTACACCTACCTGCCGAACGTGGGCGAGGTCATCAGCGAAGACCAGCCTGTCTACTCACTGGACGACGAGGCGGTGCCCCTGCTCTACGGCTCCGTCCCCGCCTACCGAGCCTTCTACGTGGGCATGTCCGACGGCGCCGATGTCGGCGAGCTGACACGGGATCTCCTCGCCCTCGGCTATGGCGCCGGGCTCACCCAGAGCGACCACTATTCGTCGGCCACCGCCGCTGCCGTCCAAGCCTGGCAGCGGGCGCTGGGCCTGCCGGCGACGGGCCGGATCCTGCTGGGTGAGGTCGTTTTCGAGCCCGGCCCCATCCGGGTCACCACCGTCACGCCCTCGGTCGGCCAGTCGGTCGGAGGTGGGGGGTTGAACGGGAGCGGCGGGTCTGGTGGGGGCGACAGCGCGCTGACGGCGACCTCGACCACCCCTCAGGTGTCCATCGCCTTGGACGCCGACCAGCAGTCCGAGGTGGCGGTCGGTGACCAGGTGACCATCAGCCTGCCCGACGACGAGACCACTTCCGGAGTGATCTCCTCGGTGGGCACCGTGGCCACGACCCCGTCGGGAGGTGGCAGCCCGACGATCACCGTGCTCGTGACCCCGGCCGATCCCGCCGCCACCGGGGACTGGGACCAGGCGTCGGTGACCGTGACCATCACCACTGCCGCCGTGACCAACGCCCTGGTCGTCCCCGTCGACGCCCTCCTGGCCCGGACCAACGGGAGCTACGCGGTGGAGGCGGTGGGGGCGAACGGTGTGCACCGGCTGGTCGCCGTCACCTTGGGGATCTTCGACGACGCCAACGGCACCGTGCAGGTCACCAGAGGCTTGTCCGCCGGTCAGCGCGTCGTCGTGCCCCGCATATGAGCATCCACCCCGCCATCGGGAGCACCCGCGGGCTGGACCAGAAGGAGCCCGTCTCCTCCAGCGGTGGCGGCCGGCCGGTGCTCGAGGTCGACCAGGTGACCAAGACCTATCCGAGCGAGCCACCGGTGACCGCCCTGCGGGGCGTCACCTTCGCCGTGGCC
>JASHZK010000313.1 GCA_030042575.1 Acidimicrobiales bacterium | reverse complement strand
CAGACCTTCCTCGACCGCATGATCAGCCTGGTGGAGGGGGCCAACCGCCAGAAGACCCCCAACGAGATCGCCCTCACCATCCTCTTGGCCGTGCTCACCATCGTGTTCGTCCCGGTGGTGGTGACGCTCCAGCCCTTCGGCCACTACTCGGGGGCGACGGTGTCGGTGGTCATCTTGGTGTCGCTTCTCGTCTGTCTCATCCCCACCACCATCGGGGCGCTGCTCTCGGCCATCGGCATCGCCGGCATGGACCGCCTGGTCCAGCGCAACGTCTTGGCCATGAGCGGCCGGGCCGTGGAGGCGGCCGGCGACGTCCAGACCCTGCTCCTGGACAAGACCGGCACCATCACCCTGGGCAACCGCATGGCCTCGGCCTTCATCCCGCCCGTCGGGGTGAGCGAGGAGGAGCTGGCCGGCGCCGCCCAGCTGGCCTCGCTGGCCGACGAGACCCCGGAGGGCCGCTCCATCGTGGTGCTGGCCAAAGAGCGCTTCGCCATCCGCGAGCGCGAGCTGGGCGAGGAGCACAGCTTCGTGCCCTTCTCGGCCACCACCCGCATGTCGGGCCTCGACCTGGACGGCCGCCGCATCCGCAAGGGGGCGGCCGACTCGGTGCGGCGCTGGGTGGAGGAGCAGGGGGGCAGCGCCCCGGCCGGCCTGGACGAGGTCGTCGAGCGCATCTCCCGCTCGGGCTCCACCCCCCTGGTGGTGGCCGACGGAGCGCGGATCCTGGGGGTCATCGAGTTGAAGGACGTGGTGAAGACCGGCATCCGCGACAAGTTCGACGAGATGCGCCAGATGGGCATCCGCACCGTCATGATCACCGGCGACAATCCCCTCACCGCCGCCGCCATCGCCCAGGAGGCCGGCGTCGACGACTACCTGGCCGAGGCCACCCCCGAAGCCAAGATGGCCCTCATCCGCTCCGAGCAGGAGGGCGGGAAGCTCGTGGCCATGACGGGCGACGGCACCAACGACGCCCCCGCCCTGGCCCAGGCCGACGTGGGCGTGGCCATGAACACGGGGACCACGGCGGCCAAGGAGGCCGGCAACATGGTCGACCTCGACTCCAACCCCACCAAGCTCATCGACGTGGTCGAGATCGGGAAGCAGCTCCTCATCACCCGGGGGTCGCTCACCACCTTCTCCATCGCCAACGACGTGGCCAAGTACTTCGCCATCATCCCCGCCCTGTTCGCCGCCACTTATCCCCAGCTCGAGACCCTCAACATCATGAAGCTCCACAGCCCCCAGAGCGCCGTTTTGTCGGCGGTGATCTTCAACGCCCTGGTGATCGTGGCCCTCATCCCCCTGGCCCTGCGGGGGGTCAAGTTCCGCCCTGCCAGCTCCGCCTCCATCTTGCGGCGCAACGTGTGGATCTACGGGATCGGCGGGATCATCGTGCCCTTCATCTTCATCAAGCTCATCGACCTCCTCCTGGTCGCCATCCACGCCTACTGATGCGGGACCTCTGATGCTCGTCAACCTCCGCCGCTCCGTCGTCGCCATCGTGGTCTTCACGGTGTTCTTCGGGTTCGTCTATGCCCTCGCCGGCACCGGCGTGGCCCAGCTCCTGTTCCGCCACCAGGCCGACGGCTCGATCACGCCCGAGGGGTCCACCCTCATCGGCCAGAACTGGTCGGTCATGACCACCTTCGACGGCACCGAGGCCTACTGGCCCTCGACCGACTGGTTCAACGGTCGCCCCGACGACACCGGACCCTACGGCGCCGTGGTGTGCGGGCCCCACGCCCCTTCGAGCTGCACGCCGCAGTCGGGAGGGGACAACCCCCTCGAGGCCAACGGGGTGAGCGGCGAGTCGGCCGCCACCAACCTGGGCCCGCGCTCCAAGGTCCTCGTGGAGGACACCGAAAAGCTGGTGGCCTGGTGGCACGCGCACGGGATCGATCCCACGCCCGACCTGGTGACCACGTCGGGAAGCGGCCTGGACCCCGACATCTCGGAGGCCGACGCCCTGGTCCAGGTGCCCATGATCGCCACGAACACCGCCATCCCCGCCTCGACTCTGCGGGCGCTCGTGGCCAAAGAGACCAAGGGGCCTGAACTCGGGTTCATGGGTAGCGCCTACATCGATGTCCTGCAGCTCAACGAGGCGTTGGCCGAGCTGAAGTGATCGAGCGGGCCGGCCCAGAGGGCCGTCGCGGCCCCCCTGGCGCTCGCCGTCACCTCGCCGTTCTTCGCACCCGCGCCGGCGCCGAGGGCAGATCTACGCTGCAGCGATGACGACGGCAGGAGGCGGTCGAGCACCTGGTGGCCGGTTGCAGCTCGTAGCGCCTGAGGACAACGGGGTTCGATGAGCGCCCCGGCCGACGTACCGGCCGGGGGCGACGGGCCGCGGATCGTCCCCTTGGCGCCGGGGGAGTGGGACGACTTCCTCATCCGGCTCGTGGCTGCCTTCGGGGGCCCTGATCACGCCCTGAACATCTTCACCACCCTGGGCCGGCACCAACAGCTCTTCAGGCCCTGGATCACCTACGGCGGGGCACTGCTGACGGGAACCCTCCCGGGCCGAGCCCGCGAGATGACGATCCTCCGCACGTCGGTGCGCTCCCAGGCCGAGTACGAGTGGACCCACCACGCCGACGCCGCGCTGCGAGTAGGAGTCACGGCCGACGAGCTGGCTGCCCTTCGGCGGCCACTCGCCGATCACCCATGGCCGGCCGACGACTTGGCCCTGCTTGTGGCTGTCGACGAGATGCACGACACCTGGACCCTTTCCGACCGCACCTTCAAGGCGTTGCACGATCGGCTGGGCGATGTCGGCACCATCGAGCTCGTCCTGCTCGTCGGCCAATACCACTCGGTCGCCCTGGCCCTGCGTTCGCTGCGCATCGAGATCGAGTCCGGCGGAGCAGGGAGCGCTAACCCTCCTCGACGATCGCCCCCAGAAGCAGGTCGAAGAAGCTCTTGAAGAGCTCGCCCTCGTCGGGATCGAGGAAGGCCCAGGCCAAAAAGCCTTCGGCCGAGACCTCCAAGATGTGAGCCAGGCGCGCCGGAGCGATCTTCCATCTGAACCCGGCCGAGGTGGCCAGATCGGCGATGAAGCTCGCCACCGCCTTGGTCGACTCCTGGTAGTTGGCCACGTATCGGTGGCGGAACTCGGGGTTTCGCAAGGCGTAGAGCCGGATCTCGAGGTCCAGGGCCACCCAGTCGGGCTCGCGGGCCAGGATCTGGCGGAAGGCCTCGGCCACGGGGATCTGGGCCAGGGTCTGCGGCTCGGGCGGGTGCTCCTCGAACCACTCCGAGAAGGCAGCCAGGACTTGCCGGCTGTGGCGGTCGAGAGTGGCCAGGAACAGCCCCTCTTTGTCTTCGAAGTTCTTGTAGATGGCCCCCCGGGTGAAGCCGGCCGTTGCCGCGATCTCGTCCAGGGAGGCCCCGTAAAAGCCGCGCCGGGCGAAGACCTGGGTGGCCGCCTCGATCAGGGCGGTCCGGGTCAGCTCGCGGCGCCGCTCCGGGGTCCAACGCTCCACGGGCACCCTCCCATTGTGGCCGGTCGCCACACGGGATTGACTTCTAATACCGAAATGGTATCCTAGATACGTGACTGTATCCAAGAACCGAGTAGGTTTCCAGGGTAGGGGTCGCATGGACCCCGAGCGGGCGGCCGTCCTCACCTGGCTCCAGCGCCAACTGGCCTGGGAGAAGGTGCTGACACTGCTGCGCCAGGCCGCGGACGCCCGTCCCCCCGTTGCCGCCACCGAGTCGGCGCACCGGCAGCCGGGCGTGTGGCAGGAGCCCCGTTCCGCTGCCTGAGCGGCGCCCCCTGCCCCACTTCGTCCCCCCGTCCCCCCGTCCCGGGCCCCTTCCCCCGGCCCGGGACGGGCCGGGGTGGCGGTCAGGAGGAGCCGAGGCGGTACCCGATGCCCGGCACGTTGCGCAGCAGCACCCCGCCGTCGTCGCCCAGCTTGCGTCGCAGCCGGTAGGTGTACACGCGCAGGTACTCGATCTCGGTGCCGTAGTGGGGACCCCACACCGCCTGGAGGATCATCTTGTGCGTGCAGACCTTGCCGGCGTGGCGGGCCAAGAAGGCAAGGAGTGCGAACTCGCGGGCGGTGAGGTCGATGACCCCGTCGCCCATGCGAGCCTCGGTGTGGACGAGGTCGAGGTGGAGCGGCCCGACCTCGAGCTCACGTTCGTCGTCGTCAGCGCCCGGCGGACGATGGCGGAGGGCGACACGCAGTCTGGCCTCGAGCTCGCCCATGGAGAAGGGCTTGGTGACGTAGTCGTCAGCCCCTCCGTCGAGGGCGGCGATCTTGCGGTCCTCGGTCCCGTCGGCAGACAACACGATGATCGGGACTTCGCTCCACTGACGTATCCGTTGGCACACTTCCAGCCCGTCCACGTCGGGGAGACCCAGGTCGAGCACGACCACGTCGGGGTCGACCAGCGCCGTCTGAGCCAGACCGTGTTCGCCCGTGGCCGCGGTGGCCACCGAGTGGCCCAGGGATTTGAGCCCGATGCTGATGGCCCGCAGCAGCGCCGTGTCGTCGTCGACGGCCAGTACTAGGGCCACGGCGACGCGCCTCCCGCTGCCAGTACCGGGAGTGTGAAGCAGAAGCGCGCCCCGCCGCCCGGATCGTCCTCGGCCCAGATGCGCTCTCCGTGGGCTTCGACGAAGGCCTTGGCGATCGACAATCCGATCCCGGTGCCCTGGCCCGGGCCCGCTCGGTAGAAGGGGGCGAAGACGCCGTCCCCGTCGGCGAGCCCCAGTCCCGGCCCTTCGTTGGTCACCGCCATCCTTACCAGGCCGGCGTCGTCCAGCGTGGCGCTCACGGCGATGGCCGTGCCCTCCGGGGAGTGGCGTGCCGCATTCTCGAGCAGGTTGCCCAGGGCCTGCACCATGAGGACGTGGTCGACGTCCACCAAGGGCAGGTCGCCGGGGATCGAGACGGTCACTCGGCGTCCTGACAACATGAGCTCGAACGGGGCCAGCGCTTCACGGGCCAAGTCGTCCACCGCCACCGGCGTTCTGGTCACCTGGAGCGCTCCGGCCTCCACCCTCGTCATGGCGAGCAAGTTGGTCACCAGCCGGCTCAGCCGGTCGGCTTCGACGTCGATGGTCCGCAGCAGCTCGCCTCGTTCCCCTTCGTCCAGAGCCCCTGGTTGCCGACACAGCGTCGAGGCCGACACCTTGATGGAGGCCAGCGGGGTGCGCAGATCGTGTGACACCGCTCCCATGAGGGCCTTCTGCAGCCGCTGGGTCTCCTCGGCCAGTTCTGTGCGCAGCGCCCGTTCCCGCAGGCGCGCCCGTTCCAGGCTGAGGGCGGCGTGGTTGGCGAATACCCGCAGCAGTTCGCGGTCCTCCTCGCCCAAGGCCGGGCCGGCCAGACCGATCAGCCCGACGGGAGTGCCGGTGGCGGCCAGGGCCACGGCGCGCACCCCCCGGTCGGCCAGCTCCACGCTCACCGGCACGCCCGCCCTGGGAACGAGGGCGACCAGGTCCTCCTCCGGCCACCCTTCGCCGGCGGTGGCCGCGGGGCGAAGCCCGTCCCCCGAGGGCAGGAGCACGACGACCGAGGTCATGGCGAACACGTCGCGCACGGTGGTGGCCAGCCGCTGGAGCAGGTCGGTCTCCCCGTGCTCGTGGACGAGGAGGTCGGACAGCTCGAGGAGCCTCCTGAGGTTGTGCTCGCGCCGGCGGGCCTCGGCGCGGGCCCGCTCCAGGGCCGAGACCACCCAGGCCACGGGGACCACCAGCGCGCCGTAGACGCCGAGGACGACCCACGGCTGGAGGTGGCCGAGGCCGGTCCACCCCGGCGGTCGGGCGAAGAACCCCAGGTACAGGGCGAAGGAGGCCCCGGCCGCCAGTGCCCCGGCCCCCAGCCCGCCCAGAGCCACGCCGGCGACGACCGCCACGGCCAGGACCAGCCCGGCGCCGCCGGCGCCCACTTGCGCCCGCAGAGGGGCGACGGCCAAAGCCACGAGCAGGGCGCCGCCCATGGACACCGCCGATCCGGCGAGGAACCGACGCCTCGACAACGACATGGATCACCTCGCCGCGCTCGGACCGGGCCGTCACCGGCGGCTGGTCGGCGGACCCTCGATTCGAGCCTAATGCGGCTCGAGACCAGGCCGGACGACGACACAGGGGGCACAATGATCGCAATGGAGGCCATCGACGGCGCCGGCCAACACGAGGTGCGTGCCCAGCCCCCGGCCGATCTCCCCTTCGAGGTGCCGCCCGACACGGTGGGGCCGGCCGGTCGGTTCCGGATCTACATCGGAGCGGCTGCCGGGGTGGGTAAGACCTTTGCCATGCTCGACGAGGGCTGGCGGCGCCACCGGCGTGGCACCGACGTCGTCATCGGTTTCGTAGAGACCCACGGACGGCCCCGCACGGCCGAGGAGATCCGCGACCTGGAGGTGATCTCCCGCAAGCTCGTCCAGTACCGGGGCACGGCCTTCGAGGAGATGGACCTGGAGGCCGTTTTGGCTCGCAAACCCGAGCTGGCCCTGGTCGACGAGCTGGCCCACACCAACGTCCCGGGGTCGGGCCGGCACGAGAAACGCTGGCAGGACGTCCTCGACCTGCTCGACGCCGGGATCGCCGTCATCACCACCGTGAACGTCCAGCACCTCGAGAGCATCGCCGACGCCGTGGAGCACATGACCGGTGCCAAAGTGCGCGAGCGGGTTCCCGACTGGGTGGTGCGCAAGGCGGACCAGCTCGAGCTCATCGACTCCTCACCCGAGCAGCTGCGGCGGCGGCTGGTGCACGGCAACATCTACCCCCCCGAGAAGGTGGCCGACGCCCTGGCCCACTTCTTCCGGACCGAGAACCTGGTCGCCCTGCGGGAGCTGGCCCTTCGCTTCGTGGCCGACGAGACCGAAGAGGAGCTCCTCGAATACCTGAAAGGCAGGGACACCGGGGCCGTGTGGGACACACGCGAGCGCATCATGGTAGCGGTGACCGGTGCCCCCGGCACCGACAACGTGATCCGCAGGGCGGCCCGTATCGCGGCGCGCACCAAGGGCGAGTTCCTGGTCGTCCATGTGGTCAGCGCCGACCAGGGCTCGAGTCGTCCCCTCGACGAGCTCGAGCAGTTGGCCGGGGATCTGGGGGCGGAGTGGCACGAGATCAACCGCGACGACCCGGCTCGGGGCCTGGTCGACTTCGCCGAGCAGCACCAAGTGACGCAGATCGTGCTGGGGGCCAGCCGGCGCAGCCGGTGGGCGGAACTCACCAAGGGTTCGGTCATCCGTCGGGTGATCCGCTTTGCCAGCGACAGCGACGTCGACGTCCACGTCATCGCCCGCCGCGATCTGGCCGTGCTCGAGGCGGGGCCCGACAACGGTTAGAGGGGCACCTGCCACAGGATGCGGGTGCCCCCGCCCCGGCGTCCGGCGCCGATCTCCACCGACCCGCCCCGGCCTTCGGCCCGGGCCTTGAGGTTGGCCAGGCCGCTGGAGCGGGTGCGATTCGACGCCCCCCGCCCGTCGTCTTCCACTTCGACTCGCAGCTCGTGCTCGTCCACGGCCACGTGCACCTCCACCGAGGTGGCTTCGGCGTGGCGGGCCGTGTTCGACAACGCCTCTCTGATCACGGCCAGCACGTCGGGGACGAGGTCCTCGGGCAGGCGGGTGTCGATGGCCCCGTCGAACTGGAGCCGGGGTTGGAAGCCGAGGGCCTGGGCCGCCATGGAGGCCACGTCCAGGATCCGGGAGCGGGCACTGGACTCCACGTGCTCGGTGGCCTGGATCTCGAGCGAGAAGATGGTGCTGCGGACGTCTCGTATGGTGGCGTCGAGCTCCTCGACCGATTCCTCGATGCGTTCGAGGACCCGGGGATCGCTGATCGAGTTGGCCGCCGCCTGCAGGGACATGCCCACGGCGAAGAGCCGCTGGATGACGTGGTCGTGGAGGTCCCGGGCGATTCGCTCCCGGTCGGCCACCAAGGCGAATTGGGAACGCTCCGACTGGGCCTGGGCCAGCTCCATGCCGATGCCCGCCTGCTGGGCGAAGCTCTCGGCCATGCGGATGTCCTCGGTCTCGAAGGTGGGGCGCCCCGCCAGGCGGCTCACCAAGAGCACTCCGGTGGGACCGGCCGAGCTCATCATGGGGGCGATGACCATGGCCCCGGTGGGGACGTGGCGCGGCAGCTCGGGGGCCGAGGGGACGTCGGCCCGGAGGTCGGAGCTGACCACCGACTGGCCGTTGCGGAACACCCGTCCCGAAAGCGAG
>JASHZK010000312.1 GCA_030042575.1 Acidimicrobiales bacterium | reverse complement strand
AGATCGCCGCCGGCGCCCCCCTGGCCGTGTCGTCCACCCGCGCCACCTTGCGTGCCGGTGTGGCCGAGGCGGCGGCGCGGGCCATGGAGCACGAACTGGCCCAGCAGTCCGCCCTGGCCGGGACGGCCGATGCCACCGAGGGGGTGTCGGCCATGCTCCGGGGCCGCCCGCCCCGGTTCGTGGGCGCCTGAGGGCTCGTCCCCTCGGGGGCACCCTGGCCCGGCGCCTCGGACCCAGGCTGACACGGTGCGGGCCCGGACCTGACGGCCGGGGCCCGCGCCTGGGACGATGGGCCTGACCCAGCAGCCGACCCACATCGGCAGCATCCGAGAAGGACCTTCCCATGACCCCATCGGGAGAGCCGGTCGATCCGGCCGAACCGCCCGACCTCGACATGGCGGTGGCCACCTTGCAGGCCAACATGGGCGACGTCCGCATCCTGCTCAAGGTGCTCGTCGATCAGCTCGTCGACGCCGTCGGCAAAGAGCGGCTGCGCGTCGAGCGGGCCGGGCGGCTGCGTCGGGACAACGAGGTCCGAGCCCTGGAGGTCACCATGGGCGACGACGACTATCGGGCCGAGCTCGACGGGAGCTCGCTTCGTTGCTCCATCGGACACCGCTCCGGAGGCATTCGCATCCGCAGCGACCAGGTTATGGTCGACCAGTGGCTCAAGCGCCTTCTCGGGTCACTCCAGGCCGAGGCGGCTCACAGCGAGCGGGCCCGCCAGGCTCTCGAACGGATCGTGATAGGAGGCAGCACGTGACTCAGGCCAGCGACCTACCCGACGCGACCAGTCACCGGCTCGAGGAGCTCGAGCACGGGCTGTTCACCTCGGACCTGTCGGTGAACGAATTCCTCCTGGTGAAGCACGCCGGGTTCCACCCTGTGGGCTTCGTCATGGGCTCGTCCATCTACCACATCGGGATCCAGGCCCGGCGCTGGGGGAAGAGCCAGGAGCTGAACAAGCTGACCGAAGCGATGTACAACGCCCGGGAGCTGGCCATGACCCGCATGGAGGAGGAGGCCGACGAGCTCGGCGCCGACGGGGTCGTGGGTGTCCGCCTGGACGTCAATTACTACGAGTGGGGACGAGACGCCGCGGAATTCATCGCCATGGGCACCGCCGTCAAGGCCGAGGACGGCACTTCCTATCGCAACAGCCTGGGCAAGCCGTTCACCTCCGACCTCTCCGGTCAGGATTTCTGGACCTTGATGCAGACCGGTCACCGTCCCCAGGCCCTCGTGATGGGTACGTGCGTCTTCCACATCGCCCATCGGGGTCTGGCCCAGACGCTCGGGACCGTCGGTCAGAACGTGGAGCTGCCCAACTTCACCCAGGCCCTGTACGAGGCGAGAGAGCTGGCCATGACCCGCATGCAGGACGAGGCCAACCGCCTCGGCGCCACCGGCATCGTCGGGGTGCGGCTCGAGGAGAAGTCCCATCAGTGGGGCTCGCACACCATCGAGTTCCTGGCCCTGGGAACGGGCGTGACCAAGGGGACGGGGGAAGCGTCGCTGCCGGTACCGACGACCATCATCTCCTTGGACCACTGATGACCCTCGCAGGCCCCGGGAGCGACCTGCCCGAAGCGGCGGGCCAGAGGCTCGGTACCGGGGCGTGGTCCTCGGGGTTGTCGGTCGCCGACTTCGCCGCCTGCGGGCCCATGGGGCTGCGCCCGGTGGCCCTGGTGCAGGGCTTCTGCGCCATGCAGTGGGGCTGGTACGCCGCGGGACCGGGGCTCACGCGTGGTGGCTGGGGTGGACCGGGCGGAGCGGGAGGTGGCGGCGGCGGACCGGGACCGGCACCGTACGCCGCGGCCACCGAGTCGCGTGGTTACAACGAGTCGTGGCCGTGCCCCCACGGCATCGCCTCCCTCGAACACCGCTGGGGCAGCAATTACGAGCAGCCCTGGGTGGAGTCCGCCTGGTCCCAGGGCTTCGGTTCTGCTTACCGGCGCATGGTGGAGGAGGCGGAGCAGGCCGGAGCGCACGGCATCATCGACGTGGTCGACGATGCCTCCTACATGACCGAGCAGTCGGTGGTCGAGTTCCACGTGACGGGCACGGCCGTAGCCGTCGAGGACCACGAAGGCCAGGCGCCGCTGTGGAGCACGTATCTGGCCGGACAGCGCCTGGCCAAGCTGTTCGAAGCCGGCATGGCTCCGGTGTCGGTGGCCGCCGGACTGTCCTCGGTGATGATGTGGCCGAACTGTCAGACCGAGTACCTGCTGGGGGGGGGCGGAGGGTCGATGTGGGTCGGCCCCTATCAGGACGAGATCACCCAGGTGACCAACGCCGAAACGGCGGCGCGCCGGCTGGTGCGAGCCGCTGTGTCGGCTCAGCTCGGGCCGGACATCCTTCACGGGGCCCGGTTTTCGGTGTCCCGGCGGGCGGCGGGGGGCGGCGGCCACGTCATCGAATGCACGCTGCGCGGCACCCGCGTCCGCCACTTCAAGGACTTCGATCCCCTCCCGCCACCGACCCCGACGGTACGACTGTCGTGACAGCCGGCCAGCCTCCCGCTTCCGGCCGCACTCCGGCTTCCGGCCCGACCGCCGCTTCCAGCCGGACTGCCCACCCGGTGGACCTGCGGGCCGAAGTGCGGCGCGCCATGGCCGCGCTGGGCCAGCCGCCGCCGAGGGGCGGGCGGGGCGCAACCTCCGACCTGTCGATCGACGAGGCCCTGCTCCTGCACTCGGTGGGCTGGGAGCCGGTGGAGCTGGTGACGGGTGTGTCGGTGACCTCGGTGCCGTGGGGGGTGTGGACATGGGGCCAAGGCGAGATCGCAGCCGCCTCCTCCGCCTACGCCAAGGCCATGGCCGGCGCCGCCGCCCGAATGGGCGACGAATGCGCCCGGGCCGGCGGGCTCGGAACCGTGGGCGTGCGCATCAGTGTCGAGATCCACCCGTACCACATCGAGGTCGCCCTGGTGGGCAGCGCCGTGCGCCCGGTGGGGAAGAGCGCCGGGCGGGGCAGAGCCCCATTCGTCTCCGATCTGTCCGCCCGTGACTTCTGCCTGCTGCACAGTTCCGGTTGGGAGCCACTTGGACTCGCCTTCGGAGCCAGCTTCGTCTACGCCCCCAGGCGGACGGCCTTGACGACCTTTGGCCAGGCCGGCCAGAACGTCGAGCTGACCAATTTCACCCAGGCCATGTACCAGGCTCGGGAGCTGGCCATGGAGCGGATGCAGCGGGCCGCCCTCGCCTGGGGTGCCGGCGGGGTCGTCTCGGTGGTCATGGGCCAGGGCCCCATGGCCTTCGCCGCTCATGCGGTCGGCTTCACGGCCTGGGGTACGGCGGTACGCGTGGGCCCCGATGGGCACCGCCATCTCGAACCCACCATGGTCGTACCCCTCGATGACGCTGCGGTCATGTTCCAAGCCAGCTCGCTCCGAGGCGAGGACGCCTAGAGGCATCCCGGGCTGGGAAGACGGCTCACACCGGCGGTGGCTGCTCCAGGGTGGAGTTGTCCGGTATGAGGTCCTGGCGCAGCGCACCGAGCCCGAACTGAGCGGTGGCGCCACCGTCCACCACGATGGTCTGGCCGCTCACGTAGCTGGCCAGGTCGGACGAAAGAAAGACGACGACCTTGGCGATCTCGTCCGTTTCCGCCATGCGGCCCAAAGGTGCTCTGCTGGGCAGAGGTCCGGCGCTGTGCTCTGTCTCCGCCCCCAGGCTGCGGACCACGCGAGGGGTGGCCACAGCTCCGGGTGCCACCGCGTTCACGCGCACCTGGTAGGGCGCCAACTCGATCGCCAAGGACCGGGTCAGGGACACGACGCCGGCTTTGGCCGCGCCGTATGGCGCATGAAAGGGAGCCGAGGCGAGCCCGCTCACGGAAGAGACCGAGACGATGGTGCCTCCGTGGCCTTGGGCCACCAGCTCCCGTCCTGCCGCTCGAAACACGTTGAAGAAATGGCGCAGCGTCGAGTCCATGCTGTAGTTCCAATCCTCGTCGGTGAGATCGACAATGGGACCCCAGCGGATCTCGCCGATGACATCGACCACGACATCCAGACCCCCGAACACCGACACCGTCTCCCGTACCGCCCGATCGGCGTCCGCCGTCCTGCGCACATCGGCCTCGATGGCGTGGGAAGCTCCGCCCCCCGAAGAGATCTCGCCGGCCACAGCCCCAGCCCGTGCACCGTCGATGTCGACGCAGACCACCCGGCACCCTGCTTCGGCGAGGGCGAGGGCGCACGATCGGCCGAGACCCGGCCCCGACCCGCCGACGAGTGCGGTCTTGCCCTCGAGGCCGAGCTCTAACAACAGCGTGTCCTCCTTGGAGCGTGGTCAGACGACGCCTGGTGGCTGGCTGCCCACCCGATCCGGTGCCCATGGACGGGCGCAGTCAACGCAGGGGCGGCGCCGAAAGGTCCTCACTGGCTCGGCGCACGGCCGTTTGCCCCTGTGGGCTGTGCGCTCTCGTGACGTAGAAACGATTCCCGTCGAGGTCGCGCAGAAGAAACGACAAGAACCCCGGTGATTTCACGAGCGGCCCACACACGACGCCCCGGGCCACCAGGGCGTCGCGGACGGTTGCCGGGTCGTTGTCGACGACCAGGTTGACGGTGGTGCTCTCCGTGCCTGGCCCCGCCGGCTCCAGGGCGGCTTCGATCGGCTCCAAGACGACGAAAGCACCAGCGAGGACGTAGCTGGCGTAGCGGTGTCCGTCGGTGCCGGCCATGGCCGGCTCGAGGCCGAGCTTGTCGCGGTACCAGTCGATCGCCCGGTCGATGTCCGACACGTACAGCGATGTCGCCGCCATTTCGACCGCACCCAGCGGACCGTCGTTGCCGCTCATCACCCCACCTCCTCATCAGGTCGGTGCTCGGCGTCGTGCTGACGACCCGACCTGGGGCGAGCGTATTCGCGACGGGCGCCGGACGCCCCGGCCCGACTGTCTGACGGGTACCTACCGTTCCATTGGCGAGTGGCAGTGCCAGGAGGTGGCCCCGTGGCCCAGCTCCGGCGCGTCTGTCAGCGCCCGGCCTGCTCCTGGCCTTTCTCCCTCTCTCCGCCAGAGCGGTCTACCGAATTGAGCAACCTCACCCCCATCCGACCCGACCTGCCAACGGCATGACCCGCCAGTCGGGATCTGTGCAGGTGGGGTCACCGCCTGGAACCCCTGCCGGCCGACACCACTCCGCTCTGGGGGGCTCGCCCCGGCCGAGCTCGCCGTTAGATGGGCCTCGGAGAACGCAGATCGCCGGCATCCCAGTACCACCCCGGCTCGTTCAGTGCCTCTCCAGGCAACGTAGGAGGCGGGTTCACCACCATCCGACCTTCATGGAGGGGCGCCTGAAGAACGGCGGTCCCCTCAACCAAGCCGGCTCATCTCCACGACGAGTTTCGTTTGTTAATTCAAGTTAAGAAAGTGCCGCCTCGACTCGATGAGCGGCAACAGGTACCCGTCACCGTCCACAACACCGGCCGCTCCACTGACCGTCGTGGCCAGCAGCACAGAGCCAGAGCCACGCATAAAGGCACACATTCGGGGCGGTCCATTCATCTCCTACTCGGAAGAGTTGTTTTTCGGAAGCCGACGAACATGTCGGATGCGCTTTACTCAAGCTCGTCGCCCCAAGAGCCTCGCACCGTCCACGTCCCTCTGGGTCACCCGAATAGTTCGTGGCCAACCTTGAGCGGCCTCAAGACCGACCCAGTATGTATCTCCGTCGAAGTTGATCCAAGCCACGATCGGAGTTGATTCTGCCGTCGTGTATCGCGAAAGGATTCGACCGGGTTTTTAGCTCAGGGCTGACCCGATATCCGCGGATTGGGCAATCCATTTCCGCGGTGCAGGTAGCTCCACCAGCCCGAACACGCCACGACAGCTTCGTCAGCCTCTCCACGGGCCCCCTGTTACGGTTGGACAAGTCTCACATGGTTCCCAACCCGCGATCGACTGCTGCCGTGGTGGCTGGTCGACCCCCGGGAGATTAAACGATATGGTTTCAGCGGGCGCGGTGGATCACGCAGGCCGTCGCTATTGACGGTGGACATGGTGTCTCCCGCAAGGACGTGCGTGGAGAAACGAGGAAATGACATGCCCGAAGGTACCGTCAAGTGGTTCAACGCATCGAAGGGCTACGGATTCGTGACGCCCGACGACGGCGCGGCCGACGTGTTCGTCCATTTTTCGGCAATCGAGGGCTCTGGCTACCGGGAGCTCGCCGAGGGCCAGCGCGTGCAGTACGAGTCCGAGCAGGGACAGAAGGGTCCGCAAGCCAAGTCGGTGCGTCCTGCCTAGGCGGGGCGACACCGGCGAGGGGCGCCGTGGTCATGAGGAGCGCCGGGACCGCCCAGCCTCCCCGAAGCCAGCGCCTCGGATAAGTTCCGACGAACAAGCTCTCTCGCTGCGCGACTCGGGCAAGACATATGCCGCCGTTGCCGGCAGCCTGGGCTTCAAGCGGGCTATCGATGCCCAGGCGGCCTTCTTGCGGGCCCTGCGAAAGCGTGACGGCGAGGAACAGAGTGTCCTGGTCCATCGGGAGTCCGCTCGCCTCGATCAGCTGGAGAACCGCATCAGGACGCGAGATGCCGACGACCCCGAGAAGATGGAGCGACGGTTGCGGGCGCTGGCGAAGCTGCGCGCTGCTCTGCCGTGACCAACGGAGAGCCCGCTGTTGCCTGCAACCTCTGCGGACGGCTGGCTCGGCGACGATTGAGCCTCTGCGTCGTACAATCCCAAAAGGGGCTGACCCAGGGGACCCGTCGCTCTCGGTCATTGCCGTACTACCGGACTCCGTGCTCTGCGAAGACCACGCCGACGAGGTTCGCCGGTGGCCTGCTGCCGCTCGGCTGGTGCGACAAACGCCTGTCGTCTCTACGGAGAAGTCGGGGTCATCTCGCTGTGTGGGGACTCTTCAAGGCACTAAAAGCTAAGGCAGGTTTCCAGCATTTAACGCGCCCGACACCTGTCACTCGAACGCCTCCGCTACGATCGACCTGCACAGCACCCTCTTTGATCCGTCACTTACGATTGCGAGTTAGCCATTCTTGGCGTCAACACCCAGGTCTTGCCGTTTCGCGCTGATGATCCACATCAGGAGGCTGATGCCCCGGCCCCAGTCGTGAGCCCAGTCCAAAAGCTGATCACTGTTGGGCTGGTGGCTGGACCCGTAGTCGCCCTCGGTATCGCTGTGCCTTTGCTGTGGGGTCGTGCCATGAACTTCTCCGACGCGTTAATGGGAATCGTTTTCTATGTGATCACGGGTTTTGGCATCACCGTCGGATTTCACCGACTCTTTACCCACAGAAGCTTCAAACCACGGCGCCTTCTCAAGATCAGTCTCGCCGTCGTTGGATCAATGGCACTTGAAGGATCCGTCACGAGCTGGGTCGCAACTCACCGACGCCATCACCTCTACAGCGACTGCGATGGCGATCCCCATTCTCCGCACCGCTACGGCGAGCACGGGGTCGCCCTGCTTCGAGGCCTTCTCTTCTCCCACGTCGGCTGGCTCTTTGTCTCGGATGCATCTTGCGCGCAGCGCTATGCCCCGGACATGCTCCGCGATCGCGATCTACGTAGGATTGGCCGATTGTTTCCCGTGCTAGCTCTTTGCTCGCTCGCTCTTCCGTTCGCGATCGGCTATGAGCTCGCCGGAACCCTAACGGGCGCCGTCACCGCACTTGTGTGGGCAGGACTCGTTCGCATGGCACTTCTGCACCATGTGACCTGGGGTGTCAACTCGCTTTGCCACACCTTTGGCCGACGATCTGATGAGACGACTGACCGGAGCACCAACATGTGGGCCCTGGCGATCCCATCGCTCGGCGACAGTTGGCACAATGTCCACCATGCCCACCCGACGTGGGCTCGTCACGGAGCCCACCGCGGGATGGGCCACGTCCCGCCGAGTGGTGTAACGACGACCACC
>JASHZK010000311.1 GCA_030042575.1 Acidimicrobiales bacterium | reverse complement strand
CATCGGCCCGGTGAGCACCCTGGAGCACGGATCGGCGCAGTCGCCACCCACCCGATCCTCAGCGCCCCGGCCCCAGGGGCGGGTGTCCGCCTGGGTCGAGGTGTTGCGGACCACCAACCCCCCGAGCGGCCGGCCCATGGACATGGTGGCCCGCTGGCTCGTGCTCACCCGGGCGGCGGTGCTGCCCATGACCCTCGTGTCCGGGGCCATCGCCACCCTGCTGGCCGTGCACCGACCCGGGCTGCGTCCGGGGTTGTTGGTGCTGGCCTTCGCCGGCATCGTGCTGGCCCACATGTCGAACAACCTGATGAACGACCTGTTCGACGTGGAGGTGGGCAACGACACCGATTCCTATCCCCGGGCCCTGTACGCCCCCCACCCGGTGTTGTCCGGGATGATCGACAGGCGGGGCCTGGCCCGTGCCGCCTTGGCCGTCAACGCCGTCGACCTCGCCATCCTGGTCGTGCTGGCCCTGTACCGGGGCTGGCCCATCGTGGCCTTCGCCCTGGGGGGCTTCGCCCTCAGCATCGCCTACACCGCCCCCCCGTTGCGTCTCAAGAAACGGGGGCTGGGGGAGCCTGACGTGCTCGTGGTGTGGGGGCCGCTCATGGTGTGCGGCGTCTACTACGCGGCGGTGGGAAGCCTGCCCTGGGAGATCTGGGTGGCCTCGCTGCCTTACGGGCTTTTGTGCACGGCCGTGCTCATGGGCAAGCACATCGACAAGGCGCCTTACGACGCGCCCCTTGGAGTGCGGACGCTGCCGGTGCTGATGGGCGAAGGACGGGCCCGGCTGGCCACCCAGGGGTTGATGGCCGGCTTCTACCTGGTGCTCATCGTCTGCGTCGGGGTGGGGGCCCTGCCCTGGCCGGCGCTCTTGGCCCTGGCGGCCCTGCCCAAGCTGGTCACGGTGTGGCGAGCCTTCGGGAGGCCCAAGCCGGACGCCCCCCCCGAGGGATTTCCGGTGTGGCCGTTGTGGTTTGCCGCCGCCGCCTTCGTCCACACCCGGCGGGCCGGCTCCTTGCTGGTGCTGGGGCTGGTGGTGGCAGCCGGGGCCGGCATCCACTGAGCGCCTCACGGGGGCGGAGCCGACCCTCGTTCGGCACCGGGAGTAGCAGATTCACCAGCTGACGCGCACGGACAGTGGGATCTGCCCAACGAAAGGACAATGCCGCACTCAGCGGTTGCCTTAGCACCAAATGTGGTCATATCGTGGCCCCTTCGGGGCGGTGAAGCCGAAGGGGCGGGCGCACGTGGCCTTCGCAACCAGGGAACGCGAAGAAAAGACCGGTCTGAGTAGCATGCCATGGGGGTCGCTGCAGTGAGACTGCCCTGGCGGGTGAAGGGCGTCATCGCCACCGTCACCACGGCTGGGATCGTGGCTGGCGCCGTTGCCGGTTGGCAGCTCACGCACTGGTCGCCCTCTGTCACCTCCTTGGCCACGGTGGCGCTCCTCGTGGCCCTGTGGCTGGCCACCTGGATCTGGCCCCTGCGCATGTACCGGGGGGACCAAGCTCTGCACTGCCTCGTCGACGAGGGCTTCTACGTGGTCCTGCTCCTCCTCTTCCCCCCCGCCGTGGTCGTCGCCTGCACGGCCGCCGTGCTCCTCGTGGGCATGTTGGTGCGGGGGATGGCCCCCTCCCGGGTGGCTTTCAACTGGGGAAAGGGCACCGCCTCGATATGGGCGGGAGCTTCGGTGGGCGGGCTGATCATCACCCACCACGGCTCCGTCACCCCCACCGACGTCGTCGGCGCCCTGGCGGCGGTCGTCGTCTTCTTCGTGGTCGACAACCTGGCCATGGCGGTCCTCACCGTGGCCCTGGGGACCTCGCTGCGCACGTCGGTGCTCGACGGCATGGACGTGGTCTTGCTGGTGGCCGGAGGTTGCCTCACCCTGGCCGTGCCCACCGCACTCGTGATCTCGGCCTTTCCCTGGGCACTCGTCCTGGCCGTGCTGCCACTGGTGATCCTCCGACGGGTGGTCGCCGGCCACTTCGACGCCCGCCGAGACCGGGCCCGGTTGCTGGGCCTGTTCGACTCGACGCTCGACATCAACAGATCGATGGGGGCCGAGCAGACCACCGACGCCATCGTGGCCTCGGCTCGGGAGTTGCTGCACTGCAGCGACGCCACCTTGGCCCGACCCGGTGAGGCGAACGGAGCGCTGCAGTCCCCGCTGCCCCTCACCGATGAGCCGCTGGTGCTGGGGGTCTCCGGCCGCCACGGTGGCTTCGCCTTCGACCGTGCCGACCAGGCTCTGCTCGATGCCCTGGCCGCGGTGGGGGCCACGGCCCTCACCAATGCGGCGTTGTACCAGGAGGGCCGGCACCAACGCGAGCGGCTGTCGGCCATCACCTCGAGCCTGGGCGAAGGGGTGTGCGCCGTCGACCGCTCGGGCCAGGTCACCTTCGTGAACCCGGCGGCTCTGCGCATGCTCGGCTGGCAACAGACGCCGGAGCTCCAAGGCCATCAGCTCGAGGCCGGCCTCGACTTCGGCCTTCAGGCACCGAGCTTCATCCTGGCCCCGGCCGTGCGGGCCATGGCCAAGCTCGACTCCGTCACCAACTACGACACCACCTTCAACCGGGCCGACGGTTCGAGCTTCCACGTCACCTTCACCGTGTCCCCCATCATGAACGACGGTGCCGCTACCGGCGCCGTGCTCGTCTTCCGGGACATCACCGATCGCAAGCAGTTCGAGGAGCAGCTGGCCCGCCACGCCTTCCACGACGCGCTGACCGGGCTGCCCAACCGGCGGCTGTTCCTGGATCACCTCGACCATGCTCTACGTCGCTCGCAACGCAGTGACGAACAGCACGCCGTGCTCTTCGCCGACGTGGACCGTTTCAAAATCGTCAACGACAGCCTCGGCCACCACTCGGGTGACCAGTTGCTGATAGCCATAGCCGAGCGCCTGAAGTCGGCCGTGCGCCCCGGCGACATGTTGGCCCGGTTCGGCGGAGACGAATTCACCCTGTTGCTCGAGAACGTCGCCAGCCCCGAAGACTCGGTTGCCTGCGCCCAGCGCATCCTCGACCGCATGCAGGAACCCATCGTGCTCCCCGGTGGGCACGAGGTGGTGGCCACAGTCAGCATCGGCATCGCCCTGACCGATTCCGACAAGACGCGCGACGACGTCCTCCACGACGCCGACGTGGCCATGTACCAGGCCAAGGCCAAGGGCCGGGGCGGAAACTTCGAGGTCTTCGACGTCGAGGCCATGGGTACCCGTTCGGCTGAGCGCATCGACCTCGAGTCGGCCCTGCGCAAAGCGCTCGAGCGCGACGAGTTGGTCGTGTACTTCCAGCCCGTGGTCTCCATCGCCGACGGCAGGGTGACAGGGGCCGAGGCCCTGGTGCGCTGGCAGCACCCGAACCGCGGGCTGTTGGCGCCGTCGCATTTCATCGGCCTGGCCGAGGACACCGGGATGATCCTGCCCTTGGGCCGGGTCGTGCTGGAACAGGCCTGTGTCCAGGCCCGGCAGTGGCGTGAGCGCTTGCGCCTCCCGCTCACGGTGGCCGTCAACCTGTCGGCCCGGCAGTTCCAGCAAAAGGGCCTGGTGGAGGACATCGAGGAGGTGCTGGTTCGTACCCAGGTGGATCCGGCTCAGATCAGCCTGGAGATCACCGAGAGCCTGGCCATGGAGGACGCCGAGCGGACCATCGAGATCCTCACCCGGCTCAAGCGTCTCGGGGTCAAGGTGTCGATCGACGACTTCGGCACCGGTTATTCGGCTTTGGGATACTTGGCCAACTTCCCGGTGGACGTGGTCAAGGTCGACCGCAGCTTCGTGGAACGAGTCGAGATCGACCCGGTGAAGTCGGCCATCGTCTCGGCCGTGGTGAACCTGTCCAGTGTCATTGGCATCACCACCGTGATCGAGGGGGTCGAGACCAAAGAGCAGCTCCACCACCTTCAGTCCATCGGCTGCACGACCGTGCAGGGGTTCTACTTCGCCAAACCCATGCCCGCCGACGATCTCACCGAGATGCTGGCTGTTTCCAACTACCTGCAGGGCGGTGCTCCGCCGGCGGGACCGGCGGTGGCGCCCAAGGCGGGACGTCAAGTCGCCTGAAGGGTGACACGGGCCCGACCGGGGCCTAAGGTGCCTCCCGGTGCCGCGTTTCCGGCTGGAGTTCGTCGACGACGGATCCACCGTCGACGTCGAGGCCGACGACTTCGACGACGACGGCCAGTGGGTCAGCCTCTACAACTACCTGCCCCCCGCCGCCGATCCCGCCCACCCCGACACCACCAAGGAGGTGGTGGCCTCCTTCGAGCGAACGTCTCTGGCGGGGCCGCCCCGCCCGGTGGCGTGAGGGGCAGGTGCGTCCATGACCAGGTGCCTGGTCGTCCAGCACCTCGAGCCCGAGAAGGCCTATCTGGTTGCCGAGGCGCTCGAGCGACACCACGTCGAGCTCGACGTGTGCCGGGTGTACGCCGGTGACGCCGTTCCCCCCGAGGTCGGTGGCTACGACGCCGTGGTCGTCATGGGTGGCTCCATGTCGGCCACCACCGATGAGGGTTTCCCTTCTCGTCGCTCCGAGTTGGCCATGCTGCGAGGGGCCCTCGATGGCCAGGTGCCCATCCTCGGCATCTGTCTGGGCGCCCAGCTCCTGGCGGCCGCCGCCGGCGCCGCGGTGTATCCCGGACGACAGGGTGTCGAGATCGGCTGGAAACCGATTGCCCTCTCGGCCAACACCGCCGCCGACCCGCTGTTCCGAGGTGTGGTCTCCCCCCTGACCGTGCTGCACTGGCACGGCGACACCTTCGATCTGCCCGCCGGCGCCGTACACCTGGCCTCGAGCGAGCAGTACGCCAACCAGGCTTTTCGCTTCGGTGCCCGGGCCTGGGGGCTGCAGTTCCATCTGGAAGTGGACGCCCAGGCCGTGACCGCCTTTCTGACCGATCTCGGTGATGCCGCCGCCGCCAGGGGCGTGCCCCGCCGGGCCATCGAGGGCCCGGCCGCCAAGGTCCTGGCCGCCCTGGCTCCGACCGGTCGCACGGTGCTGGATCGCTTCGCCGCCATCGTGGGCGACGGCGCCGGCTAGCCCCGGACGTGATCGGCGTATCCCAGGGTCACGGCGTCCTCCGCCCCCAGGAAGCGGCCGCCGCCCCATTCGAGCTCGATCTCGCCCCGGCTGCGGCCGGTGCGGCGGGCCAGCTGCCCGTAGAAGGCGTCTCGCCGGGAGACCTGCTCGGCCATGGTGCGCTCGATGTCGATGGCGCGCCCGGAGGCGGTCATGTCCGGTTGGCGCAGATGCAACCGGGCGTGTTTGAACAGCACCCTGTGGCTGCCCGAGGCCAGCACGACGACGGCGCCGCCCGAGAGCAAGCCCAGGCCGACGGTGTGCACCGGTACCCCGAGCACGTCGATGACGTCGGCCACCACCAAGCCGGCGTCGACAGGTCCGTCAGCTGAGCTCATCTGCAGCTCGACGTGCTCGTCGCCCAGGGCGTCGAGGGTCATGAGGGTGGCCGAGACCTCCGACGCCCGGTCGTGGTCGAGGGCTCCGTGCACCACGAGGACGCGCCGACGGAGGAGGGCGCCGGCCACGGTGTCGGCCAGCGGGACCAGCCCGAGGCGGTGGGGATCGTCAGCGGCCACGGCCCTGCAACCGCCAGTCGATGACGTAGCCGACGGCGGCTGCATAGCGCTCCAGGGTCGAGAGCCGGACATCGGACTGGCCGGCCTCCACCCTGGCCACCGCCGACTGCGAGGTCCCCATCCTGGCGGCCACTTCCGTTTGCGACAGTCCCAGCGCCAGTCGCCGGCTCACCAGATCTTCGGCCAGGGCCCGCCGGCGCTCGGCCAGCTCCTTGAAGCCGGGGAGCAGCGGCTCGTGACGACGCTCGTTCACCACCGCCGCGTCCTCGAGGCGTGAACCTCCATACCTCGAGTATGATATCTCATATTCGAGATCGCAGACAAGCTCTCGGAGGTGAGGAGGAGGGGCCATGGCTCGTGGGCAATCGGCGGTGATCCCGACCGTCTTCGACCAGACCTCCCGGGGAGACCGGCCCTTCGACATCTACTCGTTGCTGCTCAAGGAGCGCATCGTGTTCCTCGGCCAGGAGGTCGACGACCAGATCGCCAACCTGCTGGTGGCCGAGATCCTGTACCTGGCGGCCGACGAGCCCGAGCGCGACATCGCTCTGTACATCAACTCGCCCGGCGGTATGTCCTACGCGGCAATGGCCATCTACGACGTGATGCAGCACGTGAGCTGCGACGTGTCCACCATCTGTGTGGGTATGGGTATGTCGGCGGCCGCCATGATCCTGTGCGGCGGGTCTCCCGGCAAACGCTTCGCCCTGCCCAACGCCAAGATCATGATCCATCAAGGCTCCGCCGGCACGCGAGGGGCGCCGCGGGACATGGAGATCCACCTCCGCGAAGTGCTCGCCACCACCCGGCGCATGGCCGAGATCATCGCCTTCCACTCGGGCCAGTCGGTGGAGCAGGTGGAGCGGGACATCGACCGCGACTTCTTCATGACCGCCGAAGAGGCCAAGTCCTACGGACTCGTCGACGACATCATCGCGCCCACCCGGGGACTGTGCGCCGCCGGCGCTGCCGGCGGCGCCGACCCGCCTCGGACGGTCGCCCTCACCTCGCCCGGGGAATCGGAAACACGCGCCGTCGTGTGACGGCGTCCCCGGGCCGGTCGCCGGATCCGGCTACGGGGGCGGAGGGGACCAGGGCCGGGGATGACCGGGTGACCGGGGTGACCGGGTGGCTTTTGCTGACGTGGGTGTCATAGATCACGGCAGGGCTATAGCGTTGAGCGCGTGCCGCAAGAAGGTCCACCGTCGTCGTCTGTGCCGCCCACCGTCTCCTCGGCCGGTAACGGCTCGGTGAGCGTCGACTGGGAAGAGGTACGGGCCAAGTATCTCTCTGAGCGGGACAAGCGGCTGCTCCCCGGCCGGGCCGACATCCGCGACCTGCGGGCCGACACCGACTTCGCCCGCTACCGCGACGATCCGTTCACCCCGGTCGTCGAGCGGCCACCGGTCGCCGACGAGGTCGACGTGGTCATCGTGGGAGGCGGCATGGCCGGGCTGGTGGCCGGGGCCCACCTGCGCAACGCCGGCCTCGAACGGATTCGGATCATCGATCAGGCCGGGGGAGTCGGCGGTACCTGGTACTGGAACCGGTACCCCGGTGTCATGTGCGACGTCGAGTCGTACATCTACATACCGATGCTCGAAGAGCTGGGGTACCTCCCAGCCCGTCGCTACGCCTTCGGCGAGGAGATCCTTCGTTGCCTGGAGATGATCGCCGAGCGCTACGACCTCGTCGACGACGCCCTGTTCCACACCGGCGTCACCCGGGCCCAATGGAAAGAGGACGCCGCCCGGTGGCTCATCACCACCGACCGGGGGGACCAGGTCAGTTGCCGCTACTACGTGCTCGCCCCCGGGATCCTGAGCCTCATGAAGCTCCCCGCTATCGCCGGCATGGAGGACTTCGGGGGGCGTTCGTTCCACGCCGCTCGTTGGGACTACGGCTACACCGGGGGCGGGCCACACGAGCCCCTGACCGAACTGGCGGACAAGGTCGTCGCCTTCGTGGGCACCGGGGCCACCGGCATTCAGTGCGTGCCTCCTCTGGCCCAGGCGGCCGAGCACCTCTACGTGTTCCAACGCACGCCGTCGGCCGTGGGTGAACGGGGGAACCGGCTCACCGATCCCGACTTCGCCACGACCCTGGCGCCGGGGTGGCAATCGGCGCGCATGGACAACTTCCAGGCCATCATCTTGGGCCGCTCGGTCGAGGTGGACGAGGTGGACGACGGGTGGACCCACCATTGGGCCGCTGTGCACAATCCCCCGCGTTCGAAGGACGGGACGATCGCCGACTACCAGCGCAGAGCCGAGGAGATCGACTACGACATCATGGAGCTGCATCGTCGTCGGGTCGAGCAATTGGTCGACGATCCCGCCACGGCCGAGATGCTCAAGCCCTACTACCGGTACCTGTGCAAGAGGCCGTGCTTCCACGACGAGTACCTGCTCGCCTTCAACAATCCCAAGGTCACGTTGGTCGACTGCCCGGGCGGTATCGAGCGGATCACCGAGAAGGGCCCGGTGGTAGGCGGAAGGCCCTACGAGGTCGACTGCATCATCTACGGCACCGGCTTCGAGCCCGAGCTCACCCCGCTCTCCCGGAAGGTCGGCCATGAGATCGTCGGTCGTCACGGGATCACCCTGGCCCAGAAGTGGGAGGAGGGCGCCGCCACCCTCTTCGGGATCATGAGCCGCGGCTTCCCCAACATGTTCATCATGCCGGCCCCAGCTCAACAGGCGGTGGTGACAGTCAATTACACGCAGCTCGCCGTACTGGGAGCCGAGTTCGTGGGCCGCACCGTGGGGCTGCTGGAAGACAAGGGGATCGAGGTCTTCGAGGTGAGCGCCGAGGCGGAAGATGCGTGGACGCAGAAGATCATGGACTCCTGGGTCGATCCCAGCGGTGTGATGTCGGCCTGCACCCCTTCCCGCCTCAACAACGAAGGTCACCCCGAGGCGATCACGGGCCGAAACGGCAATTACGGCCGGGGCATGGGGGACTGGTTCGGCTACCGCACCCTGCTCGAGCAGTGGATCGAAGCCGGCCGCTTCGCCGGGTTGGAGCTCCAGGTTCGGTCGCCGGCGTCGTGAGCGGGCGGCAGCGGGTCGCCGTCGTGACCGGCGGCGGGGGCGGGATCGGAGCGGCCATCGCCGAGGAGCTCGCCCGCCGCGGTTGGTACATCGTCACCGTCGACCCCTTGGTGACCGTCGACGGCACCGAACGGCTGACGGAAAACGCGGAGACGACGGCCAGTCGCATCGAGGCCGCCGGTGGCTCGGCCCGGGCGTCGTCGGCCTCGGTGACCGACGCCGACGCCGTGCGGGCACTCTTCCAGGAGCTGGCCGACGAGCTCGGCGGGCTCGACGCCGTGGTCAACGTGGCCGGCATCACCCGTAAGAGCGGCTTCGCCGAAGGCACCGAGGAAGACTGGTCGGCCTTGCTCCATGTGCACCTGGGCGGTTACCTCAACGTCCTCGCCGCCGCCCTGCCCCTCATGGCGGCGGCCGGCCACGGTCGCATGCTCGGCGTCACCTCGGGCTCGGGATGGCGAGCGGCCGATGCCGGGGGCTACAGCTGCGCCAAACGGGCTGTCGCCAACTTGACCTGGCAATTGGGCCGTGTGGTGCCTCCCGGGGTGACCGTCAACGCCATCTCGCCCATTGCCGCCACCCGGATGGTCGCCGCCGCCGTCGAGCGCGCTCGCCAGGAGGGCAGGGTGGGCGGTGGCGGGGGACTTTCGCTGTTCAGATCGATGCCCGGCCCCGCCGACATGGGCCCCATCGGCGCCTATCTCGTGGACGACCGACTGGGATGGTGCAGCGGCCGGGTGTTCTTCACCGGCGGCTCGGAGTTGGCTCTCATCGATGAGCCGCGCCTGCTCGAAGTCGTCCGCAGCCAAGATGCCGTGTCCCTGGCTGGAGTCCTCCGCGAGGTCGTGCCCCGTGCCTTCGCCCCGGCCGAAGCCAAACAGGCGAGCGAAGGTGGGGGAAATCCACGCTTCGGCCCTGTCTTCGAGGCCCCGGACGGCGAGATCGAGGCCGGAGAGGTGCGCTCCTGTGTGGTGGTCAGTGATCGCCCGGCCATGTCCTCCTCGCTGGCGGCGGTGCTCGAGGCGCGCTCGATTGCCTGCCACCACGTGGAGGTGGCTGGCGGCTTCGCCGAGGCGGCCAGCCGGCTGCGCTCGGTCGTGGAATCGGTGGGCCCGCTCGACGCCGTCGTCGTCGCCCGGGCCGGAGGCCCCTCCACAGGTCACGGGGCCGACGGGTGGCAGCAGGTGCTGGCCGAGCACGAGGGGATCATCGAGCAGATCCACGCCGATGCCGGATGGGCCCGGGCCGCCGCCGACTACGCGTCGGGCGCCGGGCGCCCACTGCGGCTGGTGACGCTCACCGACGCCGTGACCGCGGGTGGTCGCAGCCGGGCCCAGGCGTCGGCGCAGCTGGCCCGAGTCTCCCGAGCCACGACCGAAGGGCGAGTCTCGGCTTTCGCCATGAGCATCGAAGCAACCGACAAAGAGGCGGCCCGGCCGGCCGGGGAGCTGGTGGCCCATCTGCTCACCGCCCCGGGCGCCGGCGCCCTGGTCGGTGCCGAGCTGGTGGTGGGTGCCGGCTGGCTCGGACTTCGCAGCCACCCCAGACCGCTCACCAGCGTGGTCTACGGAGGTCCCCAGGTTCCGCCTTGGCTCGATCCCGTGCTGGGCGAGATCGTCGGCGCCTCGGGCCGGGCGTGGCCGAAGGAGGTGCCATGACCGTTCGCCCCACCCGCGTCGTCGATGCCCACGTGCACATCTGGGACCCCGCTCGTAGCGACTGGTACCCGTACCTCGCCCATCCGCCGGCGGGTGGCGCCGGGGAGGCGTCGAGGATGTTCCGCCGTTTCGACGTCGGCACCTATCGAGCCGAGTCGGCTCGGTGGAACGTGGAGAAGTTCGTCAACGTCGCTGCTGCCACTGGCGTCCACTCGATCGAGGAGGCCATCGAGCTCGATGCCAGGGCCGATGCCGAGGGCGGCCCCGATGTCGTCATCGGTGGGCTGCCGCCCACCGACTCGGTGGCCGAGGCCATCGAGCTCCTCGATCGGCAGATGGCTGCTTATCGCTTCCGGGGGGTCCGCCCCATGGGACCTCTGGACCGGCCCGTGCCCGATCCCGAAGTGCTGCACGCCCTGCAGGAGCGGGGCCTGGTCTTCGAGCTCATGACCCATCCCGATCAACTGCAGTCCGGGGCCGAACGACTGGCCGGCTTCGATGGTCTGACAGTCGTCGTCGAGCACACGGGGTGGCCCCGTTCGAACACCGACGAGGAGCGGGCCCTGTGGACCAGGGGCATCGAGGCCCTGGCCGGTCTCGGCGAGAACGTGGTGTGCAAGCTGTCGGGCCTGGCCATGCCGCTTCAGTCCATGGACATCGACGTTCTCGGCCCCTGGCTCGAGCGGGCCATCGAGGCCTTCGGAGTCGATCGGTGCATGTTCGCCAGCAACTTCCCGGTCGACGCCATGTACGGCACCTTCGACGACCTCTACACCACCTTCAGCACCGTGGCCGAGGGGCTCGACGGGTCGTCACGGGAGAAGCTCTTTGCCGCCAACGCCGAGCGCGTCTATCGATTCCGGTAGAAGCCGAGGGGGCCGTGGCGCCGGCGCCACGCCCCCCTCGCCCCGGCTCAGTGCTCGTCCCAATGGCCGGCGTGGGCAGCGTGGCGATGCCCCTCGTGAAGGTAGTCGACATGGTCACCGTGTTCGACCGTGCTGTGGCCGCAGTTCTGGCCGTGTCGGTGGTCGTCGTGGCCCGCGGCCTGGGCGTGGGTGGGCTCACACTCGTCCCAATGGTCGCCATGGACGTGGTGCACGTGCCCGTCATGGAAGT
>JASHZK010000310.1 GCA_030042575.1 Acidimicrobiales bacterium | reverse complement strand
GGGTTCACCCCCGAGACCGAGGCCCAGGCGGCCTGGGCCGACTACGGGGGCGAGACCCCGGCCACCGGCGAGCCCGACGCCTCGGAAGCGCCGGTCGTCGCCGGAGACAGCGCCGACGCTCAGGACGCCGGCGACCGCTCGACGCCCGGAGAGCCCGTCACCGGCGAGGCGGCTTCGCAGTAGCCGAGAGGCCTGCTCGAGGAGCTGACGTGCTGGCAGTCGGCCTGACCGGGGGGATGGGCTCGGGTAAGTCCACCGTGGCCAGGCTGCTGGTGGAGCGGGGGGCGGCGCTCATCGACGCCGACGCCATCGCCCGCGAGGTGGTCGAGCCGGGCCGTCCCGCCCATCGAGCCCTGGTCGATCGCTTCGGCCCGGGGATCGTGGCCCCGAACGGGACCCTCGACCGGCCCGCCCTGGCCCGCCTGGCCTTCGGGAACCCGGACGCCCTGCGCGCCTTGAACGACATCACCCACCCGGCCATCGCCCAGGTGATGAGCGAGCGGCGCCACGCCCTAGAGGAGACCGACGCCGTCGTGCTCCTCGACATCCCCCTCATGACTCCGGCCCAGCGTGACCTTCTCTCCTTGGACGTGGTGGTGGTCGTGGACTGCGACCCCGACGTGGCCCTGGACCGGGTGCTGCGCGACCGGGGCCTCGACCGGAACGACGTGCGGGCCCGCATGGCCGCCCAGCCCGGCCGTGGAGCCCGCCTGGAGGGCGCCGATCTGGTGGTCGACAACAGCGGGGACCGCCAGGCCCTCGATGACGAGGTCGAACGGGTGTGGGTGGCCCTGGGATGGCGGAGCGAGGCCAAAGCGGCGCGACGGGCCGAGCGGGGCTGAGGGACCCCGGGAAGGGGGGACCCGGGAAGCGGGGACCCGGGAGGTGGCGTCACACCCCGCCGGTACCATCGCCCCAGTGCCAGCTCTCGAGGTGGTATCCCCTCTGCGCCCGGCCGGAGATCAGCCGGGCGCCATCGTCGCGCTCAGCGACGGCATCGCCCGCGGCGACCGTTTCCAGACCCTCCTGGGCATAACCGGGTCGGGGAAGACGGCCACCATCGCCTGGACCATCGAGCAGGTGAACCGTCCCACCCTGGTCATCGAGCCCAACAAGTCGCTGGCCGCCCAGCTCACCGCCGAGCTGCGCGAGCTGTTCCCCGGCAATCGGGTGGAGTACTTCGTCTCCTACTACGACTACTACCAGCCCGAGGCCTACCTTCCGACCACCGACACCTACATCGAGAAGGACTCGTCCATCAACGACGAGATCGACCGCCTCCGCCATGCCACCACCTCCAGCCTCCTGCTCCGGCGCGACGTCATCGTGGTGGCCTCGGTCTCCTGCATCTACGGCTTGGGATCGCCCGAGGAGTACCGCAGCCGCATCCTGGTGCTGCGGCCCGGCCAACGCATCGATCAGCGCAGCCTGCTCCGACAGCTGGTCGACCTCCACTACGACCGCAACGACACCAACCTCACCCGGGGCCGGTTCCGAGCCCGGGGCGACACCATCGAGCTGCACCCGGCCTACGAGGAGCAGGCGGTGCGCATCGAGCTCTTCGGGGACGAGGTCGAGCGCATCCGCCGCTTCGACGTGGTCAAGGGGGAGGCGGGGGAGGAGCTGGAGGAGCTGGTGGTGTTCGCCTCCACCCACTACGTGGCCGGTGACGAGACCATGCGCCGGGCCATCGCCTCGATCGAGGCCGAGCTCGGGCAACGGCTGGCCGAGCTCCAGTCCCAGGGCAAGCTCCTGGAAGCACAGCGCCTGCGCCTGCGCACCCAGCACGATCTGGAGATGCTGGCCGAGGTCGGGGTGTGCAACGGCATCGAGAACTACAGCCGCCATCTCGACGGGCGCCGTCCGGGGGAACCACCCCACACCCTGCTCGACTTCTTCCCCTCCGATTTCGTCACCGTGATCGACGAGAGCCACGTCACCGTTCCCCAGATCCACGGGCAATTCGAAGGCGACCGTTCGCGCAAGCAGACACTGGTCGAGCACGGCTTCCGTCTTCCCAGCGCCCTCGACAACCGGCCACTCACCTTCGACGAGTTCATGGACGGCGTCGGCCAGGTGGTCTTTCTCTCCGCCACCCCGGCGCCCTATGAGCTGTCGGTGTCGGCACAGGTGGTCGAACAGGTCATCCGCCCCACCGGATTGGTCGACCCGGAAGTGGTGGTACGTCCCACCACCGGCCAGATCGACGACCTGCTGGAGCGCATCCGCAGCGTGGCCGCGGCCAACGGCCGGGTCCTGGTGACGACGCTGACCAAGAAGATGGCTGAAGACCTGACCGACTATCTGCTGGAGTTGGGGGTGCGAGTGCGCTACCTGCACTCGGACATCGACACCGTGACCCGCATCGAGTTGCTGCGCGACCTGCGCACCGGCCAATTCGACGTGCTGGTGGGGATCAACCTCCTGCGCGAGGGGCTGGACCTGCCCGAGGTGGTGCTGGTGGCCATCCTCGACGCCGACAAGACCGGGTTCCTCCGCTCGGCCAGTTCTCTGATCCAGACCATGGGGCAGGCTGCTCGTAACGTGGACGGCCAGGTGGTGCTGTACGCCGACACCATCACCGATGCCATGCGGGAGGCCATCTCCGAGACCCAGCGCCGCCGCTCCCTGCAACAGAGCTACAACACCGAGCACGGCATCGATCCCGTCACCGTCCGCAAGGCGGTGA
>JASHZK010000309.1 GCA_030042575.1 Acidimicrobiales bacterium | reverse complement strand
CACCACCCAACGGACGTCGGGCGGCTCGAACGTGCCGTGGGGGGCGAGAGGCTTGGCCGACAACGGCGTGGCGTCGAGCACCTCCTCGGACGCCTGGCACTGGTCCCGGTAGAAGGCGATGACCTCCGAGGAGGGCGCGTCGGTCTTGAAGACCACCGTCATCGGGTCGTACGGCGGGGCTGCATCGTCGTCGAGATCGCCTGGCAGCGCTGGTGCCCTGCCCGCCACGACGCCCTGGAACCAGTGCCACTCGGCACCGCCCAGATGCTCCAGAAGGCCGGCCGGGGTCCAGCCTGTGGGTACGACCGAGCGGTGCCATGCCTCCTCGCCGAGGCCCTCGACTATGGCCAACACCGATTGGCGCTGTCGCCCCAGGAACGTCCGCAGCATCTCGTCATCGGTTTCGTTCGCGCCATCTGCCGCCATGCCGTCTCCTGATCGACCGGCGACCTCGACGCCACCGGCCGCCAACCCTGCACGGTATCGCTCCGCAGAGGCATGTAGCGAGCAGATGAGCCTCCGTCCGACGGGCCGATGGCGGCGGCCCGGCTCCTTCGAAGCTCCCTCGGCGGCGAGCGCAGTCCGCGCCACGCCCGTGCCGGCGCCTGGGCCCGGAAGGGCCACCAGGAATGGGGGCCGGCCCGCGGCGGCGCCGATGCTGTGCTGCCACGATGAGACGATTGGCACCTGTTCGAGTTTCGGGGTCAGGGTGGACGCAGTGGACGGTGGTGCCCGAGCCCACGGATCCGAGATGACAAGAGAGGTGGAACGATGAGGGCGCCGGTCGAGCTCACGATGGTGGGAGCGGGCTTACGCGGCGCACACTGTTACGGCCCGGTGGCGCACCGCCACCCCGACGAGCTGCGGTTCGTCGAAGTGGTGGAGCCGAACGCGACGCGCCGGAGAAAGTTCGCCGAGGACCACGGGATCCCGGAGGATCGAGCCCACCCCGGCGTGGCCGAGTGGCTGGCCAGCCGGCGAAGGAGCCGGGCCGCCGTGATCGCCACGCCGGACCGCCAGCACGTGGGACCGGCCTTGGCGGCACTGGAAGCCGGTTACGAGGTGCTCATGGAGAAGCCCATGGCACCCACCCCTGAAGGATGCGTGGAGTTGGTCCGAACGGCGCAACGGTTGGGGAGAACGCTGCAGGTCTGCCATGTGCTGCGCTACACGGCGTTCTTCCGTCGCCTGCACGAGATCGTGAGATCAGGCGTCCTGGGCGAGCTCATCACGGTCGAGCACCGGGAGAACATCGCCTCGTGGCACATGACCCACAGCTACGTCCGGGGGGCCTACGCCGACACATCGACCTCCTCTCCCCTGCTGCTGGCCAAGGCCTGTCACGACCTCGACGTGATGGCCTGGAACCTGGGCGATCCGTGCCTCCGGGTGAGCTCGGTGGGCTCGCTGCAGCACTTCCGGCCGGAACACGCGCCGGCGGGCGCCCCGGCGCGCTGCACGGACGGGTGCCCGGTCGAACCCCAGTGCGAATTCTCGGCGCTCCACGTCTATCTGGGTGAGCAGGACCCCGATTCGTCCTACGGTTGGCGCCCGCGTACCCCCTTTTCCTGGATGCCGCTCACTGACGGGGGCAGGTTCGATCCGCTCACGGGCATGTTGACCGAGACGGCGGCCGATCGTCTGGCCCAGCTGGCCCAGGGGCCCTACGGTCGCTGTGTGTACCGCTGTGGCAACGATGCCGTCGACCACCAGGTGGTGACCATGGAGCTGGCCTCCGGGGCCACGGCCGTGCTCGTCGTCCACGGGTATTCCGACACCGACGAGCGCACCATGCGCTACGACGGGACGCGGGCCACGCTCTCCGGTCGGTTCGGTGACTTCTCCCCGTCGGAGCTCACCCTGCGCCATCATCGTTCGGGGGAGGTCGAGGAACTGCCCGTCGAAGCAGTGCCGGGACTGCACGGGGGAGGCGACGTGGGGCTGATGCGGGACTTCGCCGCCTACCTGCAGGGGGACGCCCCGCCCCGCAGCGAAGGGGCGGAGGCGCTGGACAGCCACCTGCTCGGGTTCGCGGCCGAAGTGGCTCGCAGCGAAGCCCGGGTGGTCGACGTCACACGCTCCTTGGCCGACTGGGGCTGGCCTCGTGGAACGTGAGCACCTGCTCGACCTGGCCGACGCCTCCATGGCGGAGATCCTGCGGGAGGACGCCCGGCACGACGCCGAGGGCGTGGTCGTGGAGCACGGCGCTCTCCTCTTGTGCGCCGGCAGCACGCAGATGCCCTTGGCCCCGAACGCGGCCATGAGGCTGGACGACCGGACATCGGCCGACGACGCGCTGCGGTGGGCCTGGGACTTCTTCGCCGAGCGCCGCTCCGGATTCCAGTTGCACCTCCGTCTGGCCGATCGGGACGACGAGCTGGCGGCCAGGGCCGCCGAGCTTGGTCCGATCATGGTGGCCGATTCACCGGCCATGGTGCTGGAGACGCCGCTCGCTGCTCCCGACGCCGGCTACGACCTGCGGCGGGTCCGGGACGAGCAGGGGGTCCAGGACTACGCGGC
>JASHZK010000308.1 GCA_030042575.1 Acidimicrobiales bacterium | reverse complement strand
TCCGCGGCTCCTCGACCGGCCGTCCCGTCATGGCCGCCCTCGACCTCCTCGGGCGCCGCTGGTCCCTACGAGTGCTGTGGGAGCTGCGCCATGGACCGATCGGGGCCCGTGCCCTCCGTGATCTTTGCGACGGAATGTCGCCGAGCGTTCTGTACGAGCGCCTGAGCGAATTGGCCGAAGCTGGGCTCGTCGAGCAGACGGCTGACCAGCGATACCGGTTGACCAACCTTGGGCGGGACCTGGGTGTCGCCCTACTGCCCCTCATGCGCTGGACTCGACGCTGGGCCGATGGACTTAGGTCTCCGTGACCCTGGGTACCGCGCCGGAAGGTAAGGGGGTCGCCGGTCTCTCGGGCTACGCCACGGCGATGATCGTGTGCTCACCGGCACCGCAGCTGGCCTCGAGCGCTGTCCGATGAGCGTGCCTGCCTTGGCCGCGCGGACGAAGGCGCGGCGGCGGCTTGAAGCGGCAGGTGTCGCTTTATGGCCGAATCACTCGATGTCGAGAACACGAGCCAGGTCTGATGCCAGCTCGGGATGCTGGTAGGGGCCGGGCCGGCGCAGTGCCGCCACGACCTGGCGTTGGGTGACCGGGTCCTTGTCTTGGCTCAGCTTGATCTTGCAGATGAACCTGGAGATGGGGAGCCTGATACCCACGGTGCCGGTGGACAGTTGCCGACCCCACTCGGGATCGAGGTACATCGGCTCTGTGACGTGACGCTCGAAATGCGCAACGAGCCGGGCCAGCACGGCCAGGTTCTCTTCCTCGTCGAGAACCTGGGGCACGCCGTAGCAATGGGCGACGCTGAAATTCCACGTCGGAGCCGGGATCGCCCCCGGCGCGTACCAGCTGGGCGAGATGTAGCCGTGCCGACCCTGCACGATGAGGAGCACTTCCTGCGCCCCGAACTGATGAAACGTGTCGTCGGGGCGTCCTACGTGGGTCAGCACGGCCAGGTGAGAGCTGTCGTCGTCCAAAAGGATCGGATAGTGAGACGCGACGATGTCCTCGCCGGTGCGGCTCACGAGAATGCCCCAGGGGTTCTCCCGGATGAGCTGTCGAACCACGTCGGGATCATCGCTGGCGTGGAGGGGGTTCGGTCGCATCGGTCTCTCACAGCCTGACAGCAACTTCACAACCGGAACTTCACAGATTTGTTTGTGGAGACGATGGGACTCGAACCCACGACCCCCTGCTTGCAAAGCAGGTGCTCTTCCGGCTGAGCTACGTCCCCGAGCTTTCGGGTTCTGACCTGGAAGTATACCTGGAACCGCCCGGACGAGACCTCCGCACAGCGCTCGTAGAGCGCATAACTGCATGAGGAGGGCCGTCCAGTGGGATGTTCGTTGGCCGGACAGAAAGCGCCGAAATCTCTAGCTCAGCACAGCGCCCAGACCCTTGAAGATGGTCGAGCAGGCCACGGAAGAGGAGAAGGACCGGTGGGGGTGTCAGACGAGCTGAGCAGGTGGGGCAAGTCCTTCGAGCGCCACCTGAAGGCCGAGGCCGAGGCCAAGAGGACGGTCGAAACCTACCTGGAGGCAGTGAGCCAGTTGATCGGCCGGGTGGCCCATGAGGGAATCAACCATCCCCGAGACATCAAGCGCCACCACATCGAGGACTACATGGTGGCGCTACAGGACAACGACCGTCCCGGCAATCCTCATACCTCTCTCTGCAACCACCCTGCCATACTGATCTCCATGACCGTCGAGGGAGTGGGTGGGCGCCCGACGGCGGAGCAGGAGAAGGCGATCGAGGCCAGGAACCGCCTCGTGCTGCTCCTGCGCCTTCGAGGTGATACCTGGGCCGACATCGGCGCTCTGGTCAAGCTCCATCCTCGCAACGTCGCTCAGATCTGGTACAAGGCGCAGGGCACCGAAGAACTGGACATGCTCCGAGAGGTGGTCACGGCTGAAGTCCTCGCTGATCTACGGGCACTGAGCGATGAGCTGCACCCGTGGGTGTTCCCGTCGCACTACCCGGTGGACGAAGAGGGGAAGGTCGCGTTCCCTCAAGTCCCAGCGCAGCATAAGGACTCGGTGGATCAATTCTTCAAAGTGATCGATCGGCGGCTCAGGATCCTCAGCATGAGGCAGAGGGACGGGGAGCCGCCTGAGGTCAACCTCGCCGTGGTGAATGTCTTCGGGAAGACCGAGAGCGACCTGGCGGCCGAGCGGATCGCTCAGGTCATCGAGTTGCTCCACCAAAAAGGAGCCGACCGTCACCCTCCACCGAAGGTCTTGAGCCCCGATTCGGTGCTCGTCAGGGCCGAGCTAGCAGCCTCCAATGGTCACGACCCCTCTGACTGATGAACGGGGTCTCTTTAAGGGCGGTCCGTGCGGTATCCAAAGCTTCCAAAGGCCGAAACCACGAACAGGAACGCCCAGCAAGACAGCCCACCAATCCACCAAAGCTCCCCATCGTTGTCTTCAACTCTCACGGTGAGTTCCGGGTGTTGGGGAGCGGTCGGAGGCGGCGACACCTCAGAATAAAGAGGAAGAGGAGCGGTGCAGGAGATTGCGTAGCGATTCGGCCGGGTGCACGAACCCTGGACTGTTTGGCCGATCGGGTTCTGCGTTGTGGTAGTGATAGTTGCCCCACCCCGAGTATCCACAAGCCGGACCGTAGGACCCTCGGTTGAGCCAATCGCCAGTGCGGCCAAAACCGAGAGGAGGCTCACCGAAGCGCTCGCCGTGAAGATGGCGACGGAAGTCTTGGCTCGCCTGCCTATGAAGGTCCCGACGAGCAAGACCGCCGCTGCGACAGAGGACCCGACAAGGGGCGGGAGA
>JASHZK010000307.1 GCA_030042575.1 Acidimicrobiales bacterium | reverse complement strand
GCCGGGAGCACCACCGCCTTCGTGGCCAAGATGAACAGCACGGCCGGGCGCCTGGGGCTTTCCTCCACCCACATCACCGACCCGAGCGGCTTCGACCCCACGACGGTGAGCAGTGCTGCCGACCTCATCCGCCTGGGCCAGGCCGCCATGGCCATTCCCGTCTTCAGCCAGATCGTGGACATGGCACAGGTGACCCTCCCGGTGGCGGGGCTCGTCTACAACTTCGACTACGACGTGGGCCACGACGGCATCGTCGGCATCAAGACGGGATCGGATTCCGCCGCCGGCGGCTGCTTTCTGTTCGAGGCCCAGCAGACGGTGTCCGGCCGGAACGTCACCTTGGTGGGCGCGGTGCTGGGCCAGCAGGGAACGAGCGTCCTCACCACCGCATTGGACGACGCCGAGAGCCTGGTGACGGCTGCCTTCGCCAGCATGCGGACGTTGGCGGTGGTGTCCCCCGGCCTGCGGGTCGCCACCGTGGTGGCACCGTGGGGGGCGTCGGTGCCGGTGACCGCCCCCCACGCCCCGGTGATCGTCGCCGCCCCGGGGGTCACCCTGCGGGCCGAGGTGCACCGCTCGTCACTGGGCTCGGCGCTGGGTGCCGGTGCTCGGGTGGGGAGCTTGAAGATCGTTACTCCTGGTGGGAGCCACCGAGTGGCGCTGCGAACGGCCGACGCCCTGGCCGGCCCCAGTGTGTTGTGGAGGCTCACCCGGCTCTGACAGGTGGCGCTGGGTTGTTCCGAGACCCCCCGGGTACGCTGGGAGGATGGAGGGGGACCTGGCAGCGACGCGCCGCCTTCCTTCGACACCCGGCCATCCGGCCGAGCCCGTCACCACGCCCATGTCGGTCCCGGCCACCACGCCCATGTCGGTCCCGGCCACCACGCCGAGCGCCGTGCCGGTGACCGGCCGGCACATGGTGCCCGAGGTGGTCGATACCGGCGTGCCCGGTCTGATCGTGGCACGTGCCGAGCCGGGGGGGAGTTGGCGGTTGGTCCACGAGCCTTCCGGGCGCCTCGTGTCGCGTTCGATCGCGCATCGCGATCCGTTGGTGCTCGTGCGCCTGGCTCGCCGGCTCGGACCACTGGCGGACTGGAGCCGGCGGGAGATCCCGGTGCCGGGACCGGCTCTGCGCCAGGCGGTCGAGCGGGCTGCTGTCGAATCCGGGGTGATGTTGGCTCCACAGGCCACCCTGTCCGTTCCCGACCAGGAAGAGGCCCGGGTCAAGGCGGCCGAACGCGATCGTGATCTGCTGCGTCTGGTCCTGCGCCGAATCCACACGGCCGTGCCTCCCGGGGTGCTGGCCTCGGCCATCGCCGACCTCGACCCCGGGGAGCGAGCCCGCCTGCGGGCTCTGCTCACCGAGGGGACCGGCGGGGCCGGCTCGGTGGTCAAGCCGCTGGCCCCTCCTCGGCCCTCTCGGCCCGGGGCTCCCGAGGAGGGACCCCGTACTCCCCGGTCGGGCACCCCACCGTCGCGCCGGGCGCCCCGGCCGGGCTCCGCCACCGGGTGAGGTGAAGAGGTCCGGATCCAGCTTCCTCACAGGGAGTCATGGAATGATGCGCGGTCGTGGCTTCGCCGACCGTCGTGTTGCACGTCGGTCTGCACAAGACCGGGTCGACGTCTCTGCAGACCATGGTCGCCCGCAACAAAGAGCACTTCCTGACCCAAGGGCTCTATTACCCCGAGACGCGTCAGCCGGGCGACGACGGCCATCACAACCTGGCCTGGGAGCTGACGGGCGACGATCGTTTTCGCCCGGAGTTCGGGACTCTCACCGACCTGGCGGAAGAACTGCGACGAGCCCGCCCCACGACGGTCCTGCTCTCCAGTGAGGACCTCTCCAATCTCCATGCCCAGCGCGAGCGGCTCGTCGTACTGAGCGATGCTCTCGAGGATGTGGGGTACTCGGTCCTGGTCGTGATCGTGCTGCGCGATCCATGTGAATACCTGGAGTCGCTCTACGCCGAGTTGCAGTACCAGAGACTGGCGCCGAAGTTCGAACAGTATGTCGCCGACGCCGTCGCCGGTCGGGGAACGGTGATCGACTACCGCCGGATCGTGGGAGTCTTCGCCTCGGTCTTCGGTCTCGGTGCACTACGCGTGCTGGCATATGACGCTGACGACGCGGTGTCGCCCGTGCTGGCCGTGTGCCGCCAAGCGACGGGGACGACGCTGAGCCCTGTCGCGGAGTGGCCGCGCTTCAACGTCAGGTCCCAACGACGGCTCCTTCTGAACGCCGCCCAGCGAGCGGGTGTCGCCGCCAGCGTGGGGGACGTGGTGGGGGAGCTGGTGGCCGAATTCCGAAGCGCATCGCAGCGCGTCCCGTCCCGATGACCTGACCCCACGGCCGGGACCTCCGGACCCGGTCAGGTGGGCTGTGGTCGTGATCGGCGCACATGGCGTAGCCACAGAACGACGCCGGCCCCGATGGCGAGCACCAACACGATCAGGCCGATGATCAGAGGGAGGCTGCTTCCGCCCCCGGTGCCCTTGGCCCCCAGGGCGGCGCGGTGGCTCGATGTCGTGCCCTTGGTTGTGCCCTTGGTCGTGGGTTTCGTAGTGGTCGTCGCCGTCTTCGCATGAGACCCGGTTTTCGGCGCCGTGGTGGTCGTGCTGTGGCCAGCGGTGGTCGTCGACGTGGAGCTCTTCGACTTGGCGGCCGTCGTGGCGGTGGTGCGCGACGTGGTGGCGGTGGTGCGCGACGTCGTGGTGGTGGTGTGGGGAGTCGTGGTGGGAGGGGCCGTCGTGGACGTGGTGCCCGTGGACTCGCCCTGGAACAAGATGGAGCCGC
>JASHZK010000306.1 GCA_030042575.1 Acidimicrobiales bacterium | reverse complement strand
GGCGGCTCGGGCGCTGGCCTACATGGGGCTCGAGCCGGGCACACCCATGCGCGAGGTGGCGGTGGACACGGTGTTCATCGGCTCGTGCACCAACTCCCGGATCGAGGACCTGCGCGAGGCGGCCGGCGTCCTGGGCGGCCGCCACGTCCGAGCCGGGTTGCGCGCCCTGGTCGTGCCCGGCTCCCACCGGGTGAAGGCCATGGCGGAGGCCGAGGGACTGGACAAGGTATTCATGGCGGCCGGCTTCGAGTGGCGCCAGCCGGGCTGCTCGATGTGCCTGGCCATGAACCCCGACAAGCTGGCGCCGGGAGAGCGCTGCGCCTCCACCTCGAACCGGAATTTCGAAGGGCGCCAGGGGCGGGGGGGGCGGACCCATCTGGTGTCGCCGGCCGTGGCCGCCGCCACCGCCGTGACCGGGTTCTTCGCCACGCCTCAGGACCTCGAGGCCGCTCGATGAAGCCCGTGCAGGTGGTGACGGGCCGAGCGGTGCCCCTGGACCGCTCCGACGTCGACACCGACCAGATCATTCCCTCCGATTGGCTCAAGCGAGTGGAACGCACCGGCTTCGGTGCCGGGCTCTTCGCCGAGTGGCGCGACGGGCGCTCCTTCGTCCTGAACGACGAGCGGTTCGTCGGCGCCAACATCCTGGTGGCCGGGCCGAACTTCGGGACCGGATCCTCCCGTGAGCATGCCGTGTGGGCGCTGATGGACTATGGCTTCGAAGCGGTCGTGTCCCCTCGCTTCGGCGACATCTTCCGCAACAACGCCACCAAGCAGGGGCTCCTGCCCGTGCAGGTGGACGGCGAATTGGGACGGGCTCTTCTCGAGGCGGTGATGGCCGACCCGACCTTGGAGATCACCATCGACGTCGCCAGGGGCGCTGTGGAAGCGCCGGCGGCCGGGTTGAGGGGCAAGTTCGCTCTCGGCGAATTCGAACGGGAGCGCATGGTCAACGGCTGGGACGACATCGGACTGACCCTGCGCCATGTCGGGGACATCGAGCGCTACGAAGCCGGCCGACCACCGTGGATGCCCAGGGCCGCTGCCGCCGGCTGAGCCCCCCGTCAGGACCGATCCGGGTCGGCGGCTGTTCTCGGTCGGCGTTCCCGGGTGGACGCAGGGACTCGAGTCACGGACCGATCTCCACCTGGCGCCGCTCGTTGCGGGCCTTGATGCGGACGAAGCGGTTGACGGCAGCCAGGTAAGCCCGGGTCGAGGCCTCGACGACGTCGGTGGACACCCCGCGCCCCGACACCTTCAATCCTTCGGCCTCGAGTTGGACCACGACGTCACCCAAGGCGTCCACACCCCCGGTGACCGAGGACACATTGAAGCCGATCAGACGGGTCTGCACGCCGGTGGCGGTGCGGATGGCGCTGCAGGCGGCGTCGATCATCCCGTTGCCCTCAGAAGTCGCCTCGATCTTGTCTCCTGCCCGGCTCAGCACAACCCCCGCTCGCGGCATGCCCACGGTGCCTCCCGACACCTCCAAGGCTTCGAGCTTGAACCCTTCGATCAGGTCGTGACCGAGCTCCTCGGCCACGATGGCCTCGATATCTGCCTCGGTGATCTCCACCTTGCGGTCAGCCAGCTCCTTGAAGCGAGCGAAAGCCTGGTTGAGAGCGTCTCCCTGGACGTGGATGCCCATCTTCTCCAGGGTGTCGGCGAAAGCGTGCCGGCCGGAGTGCTTGCCCAGCACGATCTGTCTGCCCACCTGCCCCACCGATGCCGCATCGATGATCTCGTAGGTAGACCGGTCGGCCAGGACGCCGTGCTGGTGGATACCCGACTCGTGGGCAAAGGCGTTGCGACCCACTACCGCCTTGTTGTACTGAACGGGGTAGCCGGTGAGCCGTGCCACCAGACGCGAGACCCGGGCCAGCTCCTCGGTGCGCACCGTGGTCGTGATCCCGGGGAATTGGTCGGGCCGGATGCGCAAGGCCATGACCACCTCCTCCAAGGCGGCGTTGCCGGCTCGCTCGCCCAGGCCGTTCACGCACACCTCGACCTGACGGGCGCCCGCCTGCACGCCCGCCAGTGTGTTGGCCGTGGCCAGCCCCAGGTCGTTGTGGCAGTGGGTGGACAGCACGTAGTCGCCGGGCACCTGACGGCGGATGTGCTGGATCAGCGCTCCGAAGTCCCACGGGATGCCGTAGCCGACGGTGTCGGGAATGTTCAGGGTGGTGGCACCTGCTTCGACGGCAGTGACCAGAACCTCCAGCATGAAGTCGAGTGGGGTCCGAGTGGCGTCCTGCGGACTGAACTCGACATCGCCGGTGTGCTCTCGGGCCCGGGCCACCCCGGCCCGTGTCTCAGCCAGCACCTGGGCCTGGGTCATCTTGAGCATGTGCTCCATGTGCTGGGGGCTGGTGGAGATGAACACGTGGATCCGGGCCCGGGCCGCATCTCGAAGGGCCTCCCAGCAGCGGTCGACGTCGGCGATGTGGGTGCGCGACAGTCCGCAGATGGCCGGGGCACCGGGCTCATTGCCGACCTCCCGGGCGATGGCCTGCACGGCTTCGAAGTCACCCTGGCTGGCCACCGGGAAGCCGGCCTCGACGTAGTCGACTCCCACCCGGGCCAGCTGCTCGGCGATCTCGAGTTTTTCCGCGGCGTCGAGCGAGATGCCCGGGGACTGCTCGCCGTCGCGCAGCGTCGTGTCGAAGACGACCAGGTGCCCCGGGTCGTCTTCGGTGCTGGCAGCTGCCTGGCTGTTCGTGGTTTTCTTCGTCGTCACCGTTCGTCCCGTCCTTGTTCTCGACCAACAGAAAACCCCCTGGCCCGGAGGCACAGGGGGCGGCTCGGCGAGCGCGATGTGGCGCTCGCCGTCAGGTAAGCAGCAGCTCCCGGATTCCGCGGATCTCCCTCATGATGACCTATATGCTGGCAAAAGCGGGCGTTGCGGTCAAGGGACATACCCCACCAGGCTCGGATCCCAGGAAGAGCCGCCGATCGAGGGCCTCCAGAGAGCAGGTTTCGTGGGTATACGACGGCTGATTCGGACTTCGTTGCGGCTGCTGGTCGCCTCTGCGCTCGCGGCGGGAACGCTGGCACTGGTTCGCCGGACGCTGGGGCGCCTGACCGGGGAGCCCCGTGTGGCGCCCGCACCAGTGGGAAACGGCACCGCCACCGGCAACGGCACCGGCACCGGCAACGGCAGGGCCAGCGTCAGCGCCCGCCGGATCTCCATGAGCTTCGACTCCTGGCCGGCGGTTCCCGAGGCACCCCATCGGGGCAGCCCCAGCGCCCGAAGGCGGACGTAGGGCGACTCGCCCACGTTCGGCCCGACGTGGCGTTCGGCCCGGCGTGATGTTCAGCCCGATGTGATGCGGTGGATGTCGAGGATGCCCTCGGAAGCCTGCAGCAACGCGAACGTGTCGTCGGGCACGAACCGGTCGGTCGACAGGACCATCAGGGCGGTGTTCCCCGTGCGGGACGGACCCACCGCCATCGACGAGATCGACACCCCGGCCTCTCCGAGCGCAGTGCCCACCACCCCGATCATGCCCGGACGGTCGTCGTTGCGGACCACGAGCATGTTCTCGGCCGGCGGCACCTCGACCACGTGGTCGTCGACCACGACGACGCGCGGCTCTGATCGAGGGCCTGACAGCGTTCCCGCCAACGAGTGAGACGGGGAGCGGAGCGTGACAAGGTTCACGTAGTCCCGGGTGGTGGCGGTGGAGACCTCGCGGACCTCCAACCCCCGCTCCTCGGCCAGTTGCGGCGCATTGACGTAGGAAACCGGCTCCTCGGTACCGGCGGCGAAGATCCCCTTCAGCGCCGCCAGGGTCAGGATGGCGGTGTTGGCCGACGCCAGGCCTCCCAGGTACTCGACTTCCAGCCGCTCGGGGATGCCGTCGTTGAGACAGGCGAAGAACCGACCCAGCTGTTCGGCTAGCGACAGGAAAGGACGCACCGTCTCGGAGACCTCGGTGGCAGCCACGTTGACCGCGAACGGCACGAAATCACCGGCCAGGGCCAGGTTCACCTGCTCGGCGATGGTCACCCCGGCCTTGTCCTGTGCCTCGTGGGTGGAGGCACCGAGGTGCGGGGTCACCACGACGTTGGCGAGCTCGAACAGTGGCGACTGCGTACAGGGCTCGGTGGAGAAGACGTCCAGGGCGGCACCGCCCACCTGGCCGGAACGAAGAGCCTCGGCCAACGCCTGCTCGTCGAGAATCCCACCGCGCGCCGCGTTGACGATGTGGATCCCGGGCTTGGCCTTGGCCAACACCTCGGCGCCGATGAGTCCGGCTGTCTCGGAGGTCTTGGGCAAGTGGATGGAGACGAAGTCGGACTCGGCCATGAGCTCCTCGAGGCTCAACAGCTCGACGCCCATCTGGCGAGCTCGTTCGGGTAACACGTAGGGGTCATAGGCGCACAGCCGCATGCCGAAGGCCAGCGCCCTTTGGGCCACCAGGGCGCCGATGCGTCCGAGCCCGACCACGCCCAGGGTCTTGCCGTGCAACTCCACCCCCTCCCATTTCGAACGCTCCCACTTTCCGGCGACCAGGGCAGCGTGGGCCTGGGGAATGTTGCGGGCCTGGGACAGCAGCAGAGCCATGGCGTGCTCAGCGGCGGACAGGATGTTGGACTGCGGCGCGTTCACCACCATGACGCCCCGGCGGGTCGCCGCCTCCACGTCCACGTTGTCGAGCCCTATGCCGGCACGACCCACCACCACCAGCTCGGTCCCGGCGGCGAGGACCTCGTCGGTCACCTGCGTCGCCGAGCGCACGATCAGGGCGTTGGCCCCGGCCACGGCGGTGAGCAGCTCGTCAGGAGACATCTCCAGGCGCACGTCCACCTCGTGCCCAGCGGCGGACAGGAGCTCGAGACCGCGATCGGCCAGCTTCTCGGGGATGAGCACCCGGGCCACGTCAGGTGCCGTTCGGTCGGTGTCGGAGGGTCACCGGGTGGCAGGCGGTCACTCAGCGGTGGCGAAAAGCTTCGCCAGGCGCGAAACCCCCTCGACCAGGGCTTCGTCCGACACGGCATACGACAGGCGCAGGTAGCCAGGGGCACCGAAGGCCTCTCCTGGCACGGCGGCCACCCGAACCTGCTCGATGGCGGTCTCGACCACGTCCAGAGAACTGAGTACCCGGCGTCCCCCGATGCGGCGACCGAGCAGTTCGCGCACCGACGGGAAGGCATAGAACGCCCCCTCCGGCTCCACGCAGGTGATGCCCTCGCACGCCTCGAGCATGCGGTGCATGGTGAGCCGCCGCCGATCGAAGACGGTCCTCATCTCCTGCACGGCCTGCAGGTCGCCGGTGACAGCAGCCAGGGCCGCTTCCTGGGCCACGTTGTCGACGTTGCCGCAGGAGTGGGACTGGAGATTGGCCACGGCTTCGGCCAGGTCGGGAGGGGCGATCAGCCAGCCCACCCGCCACCCGGTCATGGCGTAGGTCTTGGCCACTCCGTTGATCACCACGCAACGGTCGGCCAGCTCGGGGACCACGGCCGGCATCGAGGTGAAGCTGCGCCCGCCGTACACCAGGTGCTCGTAGATCTCGTCGGTCACGACCCACAACCCGTGCTCCGCCGCCCATCGCCCGATGGCCAGGACCTCCTCGGCCCGGCACACCGCCCCGGTGGGGTTGTTGGGGGACACGAACAGCAGCACCTTGGTGGCGGAGGTCCGGGCTGCCTCCAGGGCCTCGACGGTCAGGTGGAAGCCGTTGCCCTCCTCGGTGGGAACCGGCACGGGCACCCCACCGGCCAGGGCGATCACCTCGGGATAGGTCGTCCAGAACGGCGCCGGGACCAGGACCTCGTCGCCGGGATCCACGAGCGCCTGGAAGGCCTCGTAGACCGCCTGCTTCGCCCCGTTGGTGACCACCACCTGCGACGGCGCCACCTCCAAGGTCGAATCGCGCCTGGTCTTGGCGGCGATGGCCTCTCTCAGGGTCGGCAGTCCGGCAGTGGCCGTGTAGTGATGGTTCTGGGGCCGCCCACAGGCGAGGGCCGCCGCCTCCACGATGTGAGCGGGAGTCGGGAAGTCGGGCTCGCCGGCACCGAAACCGATGACGTCCTCGCCCGCCGCTGCCAGCGCCTTGGCCTTGGCGTCGACGGCCAAGGTGGCCGAGGGGCTGACCGAAGCCACCCGGCCCGACACCCGCCGGACGCCGACCGAAGGCGACGGAGCTGGAGGTGATTCGCGCACCGGGGGCACGGCTGCCATGCTTGCACACGTGACGAGCGCCGCCGAAACCCCCAAGGTCCCCGACATCCGCATCCCCCAGTCGCTCAAGCCGGTGGACGGCCGCTTCGGTAGCGGCCCGTCGAAGGTCCGTCCCGAGCAGGTAGCGGCCCTGGAGGCAGCGGCTCCCACCTATCTCGGCACCAGCCACCGCCAGGCGCCGGTGCGCTCGATGGTGGGCAGACTGCGCTCCGGACTGCGCCAGCTCTTCTCCCTGCCCGACGGGTACGAGGTCGTCCTGGGCAACGGCGGGGCCACGGCCTTCTGGGACGTCGCCACCTTCTGCCTGATCGAGCACCGCAGTCAGCACCTGGCCTTCGGCGAGTTCTCCTCGAAGTTCGCCGCCGCGGCGCGGGCCGCGCCGCACCTGGAGGAACCACAGGTCATCGAATCAGCCGCCGGCACCCATCCCGAACTACGGCCGACGGAGGAGGTCGACCTCTACGCCCTGACCCACAACGAGACGTCGACCGGGGTGGCCATGGGAATCCGCCGACCCGCCGGCAGCTCGCACGGGGCGGCTGGGGCGATCGTGGCCGTCGACGCCACCTCGGCGGCAGGGGGACTGCGGATCGACCCGGCCCAGTTCGACGTGTACTACTTCGCCCCTCAGAAGTGCTTCGCCGCCGACGGCGGCCTGTGGGCGGCGGCCGTGTCCCCGGCGGCGGTCGAACGGGTGGAGCGGATCGCCGCCGGCGGCCGGTGGGTGCCACCGTCACTGGACCTGGGCATCGCCCTGGAGAACGCCCGCCTGGAGCAGACCTACAACACCCCGTCGCTGGCCACCTTGCTGCTCTTCGCCGAGCAGGTCGACTGGATGCTCGCCGGCGGAGGCCTCGAATGGGCGGCCAGCCGTTGCGACCGTTCGGCCGAGATCCTCTACAGCTGGGCCGAGCAGTCCGATTTCGCCACTCCCTTCGTGGGCAAACCCTCGGAGCGCAGTCACGTGGTCGGCACCATCGACTTCGTCGACGCCGTCGACGCCTCGGCGGTGGCCAAGGTCCTGCGGGCCAACGGGATCGTGGACACCGAGCCCTACCGAAAGCTCGGGCGCAACCAGCTCCGCATCGCCATGTTCCCCGCCATCGAACCCGATGACATCGCCGCTTTGTGCGCCTGCGTCAACCACGTAGTGGGTGCCCTGGCCGGCTGAGCTATGTGGCGGGGCTCACCGAGCTCATGTTGAAGTCGGCCACCCGCAGCGGCGGCATGGCTGTCCGGCTCATCCATTCGCCCGACTCCCGAGAGAGGGCCCGGGTGGTGGCGCCCGCCTCGACGACCCGAGCCAGCAGCTGCACCGGGCTCTCGTTGAACCGGAAGTTGTTGACCGCCCCGACGACTTCACCCTTCTCCACCAAGTAGACCCCGTCGCGGGTGAGCCCGGTGAGCAGGGCGGTGACGGGATCGACCGTCCGGATGTACCACAGGCAGGTGAGGAGCAGACCCCGCTCGGTACCCGCCACCAGGTCTTCGACCGTCCCGGTGGCGCCGGGTGCCTCGAGCACCAGGTTGTCGATGGGTGCTGCCGAGGGCGCTCCCGACCGGGCCGCCCCGGCCCGGTGGTACAAGAGCCGTTGGAGGCGGCCCTCGGCGATCCAGGAGGTCCGCACCAGAGGAAGCCCGTTGTCGAACACCGACACATCGCCTCCCGACACGGTGGTGACCAGGAACGGCGCGCACTCGAGGCCGGGCTCGCCAGGGTCGCTGCGCAGCTCGAAGGGGACCTCGGCGATGGACTGGCCCAGCCGGGTCCCGCCGCCCGGAGCCGAGAAGACGCTTCGGCCGTCCTCGGCGTCACGCCCAGAGAGGAACTCGTAGAGGAAGACCATGAGATCCGCAGCGGCGTCGGGGGGAAGGATCGTCTCGTAACGACCCTCGGGCATCTCCACCCGGCGCTCGGCCCAACCCAGCCGGTGCTCGAGCCGCTCGTGCATGGCCGCCAGATCCACGTCGTCGAACCACGACGTCCCCGAGCCGGCCCAGGCCGACCGGGTGCCGTCGGTGCTCCGGGCGACCAGTTCCAAGGTCCCGGTCGGCTGCTCGTGACGGGCTCGCAGCCCGGTGCTCGAGGCCAGGTAGACGGTGCCGAGCTGGTGGGTGGCGAAGCCCGAGAGCACGTGACCCCTGCCCCGGGCCAGGTCGAAAGCGGCGGCCAGGCCGTCGATGACGGGACGCAGGACCGAGAGCTCGGTGGTGGCGGGCGACTCGGCCAATTCGGATCCGGAGCCAGGGGCGTTCCCGGTGATCAGCTCGGCGGCGTCCTCGGCCGCCGGCGAGCCCTCGGCATCGGCCTCACTGGCGCGCACCAGCTCCTCGACATCGGGATTCCCGCTCCGGCTGTCGACGCCGGCGGCCACGCCTCCGTCGCTGGCCTTGAAGCTGATGGCCGTCACCCGTCGCTGACGGCGCATGCCGTTGGTGGTGGTGGTGTTGTTGGCGAAGCGGACCTCCACCTCGCTGTCCTCCTCGACCACGGCCATGCAGGCGTCGGCCCGGGAGGCGGCCAGGATGCGCTCGACCAGCTCCTCGGCCGGGAGGAAGTGGGCGCCGCCCCCCTCGGGGCCGACGCCGCTCATGGGGCCGGCCGTCACAGTCGGGCCTCGGCGGGAGGTTCGGTCTCGGCTCGGGCGTTCAAGACCCGCACGCCGCGGAACAGCGCAGAGGGACAGCCGTGGCTGACCGGGGCCACCTGGCCGGGCTGGCCCTTCCCGCAGTTGAAGGCGCCGCCCAGCACGAAGGTGTCACGACCACCGACGGCGTCCAAGGATCCCCAGAAGTCGGTGGTCCGGGACTGATAGGCGACGTCTTTGACCTGGCCGGCGAGCCGGCCCC